>JAISDJ010000355.1 GCA_031264865.1 Tannerellaceae bacterium
GGTGTTGGGAAAACTCATTTATGTCATGCCATAGGAACACGCATACGCGAGCTTCATCCGGAAAAAAGAGTTTTATATGTTTCTTCACACCTTTTCCGTGTTCAGTTTACGGATGCTACTCGTAAGAATACAGTTAATGATTTCCTTTATTTTTATCAGAACTTAGATGTTCTTATAATGGATGATATACAGGAAATTATTGGATTGGACAAAACTCAAAATACATTTTTCCACATATTTAATCATCTTCACCAATTAAGGAAGCAATTAGTTTTAACTTCGGATAAAGCTCCTGTAGATTTACAAGGAATGGAAGAACGATTGGTTACACGTCTGAAATGGGGATTGACGGCAGAGCTATCGCGCCCTGATTTGGAATTACGTAAAAAGATATTAAGGAACAAAGCCGATCATGATGGAATTGTTATCTCCGAAGAAGTGCTTGACTATATAGCTAAAAATGTAACAGATAATATCAGGGATTTGGAAGGTATTCTTGTTTCTTTAATGGCTAATTCGGTTATCAATAATCGTGAAATTGATTTAGCTTTGGCAAAACGCGTCATTAGTCAGGCCATTCGTTTAGAGAAAAAACAGATAACAATACAGATGATTCAGGAGATAGTTTGCAAATATTTTAATCTGGAACAATCTCTTATCCAAACTCCTTCGAGGAAACGTGAAATAGTACAAGCACGTCAGTTAACTATGTATTTGTCGAAAAAATACACAGACAGTTCTTTTTCTCATATCGGAAAGATTATAGGTAGGAAAGACCATGCGACTGTATTACACGCCTGTAAGACGATAAAAGACCAGATAGAAATCAGTAAATCTTTTCGGATAGCTGTAGAGGAAATAGAAATTCAAATAAAAAATTAGTATTATTATTCGTTAGAAGGAAGGGATGTTTTTATACAAAGAACATCCCTTTTTGTTTATTTGTTGCTATGGTAAATTTTCTTTTCGGAAAACTTTTTCTTAGAATTAAAAATACATTATTCTGATTAATAACCGTTTGTTTTTTATTTTGGAAAACTTTTCAACAATATTGGTTTTTATTATTGTTTAATTTGTCTAATAAGCAAACTATTGTTAACATTGCAGAAAATTAATTGTCATATCATCGTGAACAAAAAAACGTATACATTCAACGAAGCATTTAAGGCTTCTTTAGATTATTTTACTGGTGACGAATTAGCTGCAAAAGTGTGGGTTAACAAATATGCACTAAAGGATGCGTTCGGGAATATCTATGAAAAATCCCCTGTAGACATGCATCACCGTTTAGCGAAAGAAATTGTTCGCATTGAGAGAAAGTATCCTAATCCGCTGACAGAGGAAGAACTTTTTAATCTGTTAGATCATTTCCGTTACATCATTCCACAAGGAAGCCCCATGACCGGGATTGGCAATGATTATCAGATTGCCTCATTGTCGAATTGTTTTGTTATCGGCATGGATGGTAATGCCGATTCATATGGAGCTATCATCCGGATTGATGAGGAGCAGGTGCAGTTGATGAAACGCAGAGGAGGTGTAGGACATGATTTATCTCATATTCGTCCGAAAGGTTCTCCGGTTAAAAATTCAGCGCTTACATCAACGGGGCTTGTTCCTTTTATGGAACGTTATTCTAACTCTACCCGCGAAGTGGCTCAAGATGGTCGTCGCGGCGCCTTGATGCTTAGTGTATCTATCAAGCATCCCGACTCGGAATCGTTCATCGATGCTAAAATGACAGAAGGTAAGGTTACGGGGGCTAATGTATCGGTAAAGATTGATGACGAATTTATGAATGCCGTAATAAACGGCACAACTTATAAACAGCAATATCCGGTTGATTCGCAAAATCCAATTGTAACAAAAAACGTAGAAGCTGCTGAATTGTGGGGGAAAATCATACACAATGCCTGGAAATCGGCAGAACCCGGCGTTCTCTTTTGGGATACTATACTAAGGGAATCGATTCCCGATTCGTACGCAGATCTGGGATTCCGTACCGTTTCTACCAATCCTTGCGGCGAGATACCGCTTTGTCCGTACGACAGTTGTCGTTTATTGGCTATCAATTTATATTCGTATGTAGTCAATCCATTTACACATGAGGCTTATTTCGACTATGAATTATTCGAAAAGCATATCGGTTTGGCACAACGTATCATGGATGATATTATTGATCTGGAATCGGAAAAAATAGAGAAAATACTTGAAAAGATAGATGCTGATCCGGAATCGGAAGAAATAAAGCAGACGGAGCGTTATTTGTGGGAGAAGATTCAGAAGAAAACATTACAAGGACGCCGCACAGGTGTTGGGATTACTGCCGAAGGCGATATGCTGGCTGCTCTGAATTTACGTTATGGAACGGAAGAAGCAACCGATTGTGCCGAAAGCATACAAAAAGCATTAGCTTTAGCTGCTTACCGTTCTTCCGTGCTGTTAGCGAAAGAACGTGGAGCTTTTGAAATCTATAATACAAAGAAAGAGAAGGATAATCCTTTTATAAACAGATTACGTGAGGCAGATCCTCAATTATATAAAGATATGGTGAAGTATGGCCGTAGAAATATAGCCTGCTTAACTATTGCTCCAACAGGGACGACCAGTTTGATGACGCAAACCACTTCCGGTATTGAGCCTGTCTTTCTACCGGTATACCGTCGCCGTCGTAAAGTGAATCCGAATGATGCTTCCATACGGGTTGATTTTATTGATGAAACGGGGGATGCCTGGGAAGAATATACTGTATTCCACCATAAATTTGTAACTTGGATGTTGGCAAACGGCCATTCGGCTTCAAAAAGGTATACACAAGAAGAAGTAGATGCATTGGTAGAAAGTTCACCTTATTACAAAGCAACATCAAACGATGTAGACTGGTTGCAAAAAATAAAGATGCAGGGGCGTATACAAAAGTGGGTAGATCATTCCATTAGTGTAACAATCAATTTACCCAATGAAGCATCGGAAGAATTAGTGAACCAGTTGTATATCGAAGCTTGGAAAAGCGGCTGTAAAGGATGTACGGTCTATCGTGATGGTTCCCGCGCCGGCGTTTTATTGTCGAATGACAGTAAAAAGAAAAAAGATGATAGCGACTGTATGGAACCACCGGTTATTGTAGCCAAACGTCCGCGTGAGTTAGAAGCTAATGTGGTGAAATTTCAGAATAATAAAGAAAAGTGGATTGCCTTTGTAGGTATACTGAACGGTCGTCCGTATGAAATATTTACCGGTCTGGCCGACGACGACGAGGGTATTATGCTCCCTAAGAATATTACTAACGGAAAGATTATCAAGAGTTACGACGAAAACGGAGATAAACATTATGACTTCCAGTTCAAGAATAAACGGGGTTATAAAATGACAATCGAAGGGTTAGATGGAAAGTTTAACCCTGAGTTCTGGAATTATGCCAAACTGATTTCCGGCGTTCTCCGTTACGCTATGCCTATCGATCAGGTAATTAAACTTGTACAAGGGATGGAACTCAGAGATGAGTCCATTAATACATGGAAGAATGGTGTAGAAAGGGCCTTAAAGAAATACCTCCCCAATGGGATGGAAGCAAAGGGAGATAAATGCCCGAACTGTGGTTTAGAAACGCTTATCTACCAGGAAAGTTGCTTGATTTGTACAAACTGCGGAGCATCGAAATGCGGTTAACGAGGAAAATATCATTCCATATAAATTTCCATACAGTTTGGGGACAAAAAGTATACATTTCAGGCTCCATTCCGGAACTCGGCTCCTGGGAGACGGTATTAGCCAAAGAGATGAATTATATTGGAGATGGCAATTGGCATTTACAATTAGATATTTCATCTGATGCCGAACGAATAGAATATAGATACTTTGTAAATACAAATGATCGGCAACTCTTTGAAGAATGGGAAAGAAACCACCACATTGTATTAGACAATCAGTTTGAAACTTACAACTTGTATGATTACTGGCAAGAACGTCCTTCCAATGTGGCTTTCTACTCTTCTGCTTTTACTAAAAGCCTGTTTGCTCATCCTTGCAATACAGATGCAAGAATAGTAAGAGGTAACAGGAAGCTTGTTATAAAAATTACAGCTCCCCGCGTAGAGAAAAACCGGGCTTTAGCCATAACCGGCAATCAAGAATGTTTAGGGTACTGGGATCCCGGGAAAGCATTGATATTAAGTTGTGAGACCTTTCCTGAATGGCATATCGATTTGGATATCGATGATATTCATTATCCGTTAGAATATAAGTTTTTGGAAATCGATACAAACACGCATGCCCTTGCCTGTTGGGAGTCGGGAGATAACCATGTGTTAAGTGATCGTACCACCCCTTCGGAAGAAAAGGAAATCATTTGTGTTTCCGGTTTATACGCTCGTGATGATGCATCCTTATGGAGAACTACGGGTACTGTAATACCCGTCTTTTCTTTGCGTTCCGAAAACAGTTTTGGCATTGGTGATTTAAGAGATTTACATCTTTTTGTAGATTGGATGAAACAAACCAATCAACGCATCATACAGGTATTGCCGGTAAATGATACGACTACTACTCATACCTGGATGGATTCTTACCCTTACAGTGCCATTTCCGTATATGCCTTACATCCCATGTATGTAAGTTTATCATGGATGGGAAATCTGGCTGATTCGGAAAAGGCCTCTTTCTTTAAAGAAAAACAACAAGAGCTGAATAGTAAGAAATTTGTCGATTACGAGGCTGTTATCAAATATAAAATGGCGTATTGCCGGATATTTTTTGAACAAGAAGGCAAACAATTACTTGAGACACCTGAATATAAACGATTTTTTGCTGAGAATTCCCATTGGTTGATATCTTATGCTGCCTACTCATACTTCAGGGATACCTATAATACAATAGATTTTTCAAAATGGGAAGGTAATAGCCTATATGATAAATCTCAGGTTAATAAATTGTGTGACGAAAAGAATGAGGCTTGGCCTGAACTGTCATTTACCTTTTTCATGCAATTTGTTTTACATATACAATTTAAAACCGTTTCCGATTATGCAAGAAAAAATGGTATTGTTCTGAAAGGGGATTTACCTATTGGAGTAAACCGAAACAGCGTGGAAGTATGGACAGAACCGCAATATTTCAATATGAACGGACAAGCCGGCGCTCCGCCTGATGATTTCTCAACGATTGGACAAAACTGGATGTTTCCTACCTATAATTGGGATGCAATGGAAAAAGACGGTTTTAATTGGTGGAAAAAGCGTTTCGCTAAACTAAGTGATTATTTTGATTGCTTTCGTATCGACCATATTTTAGGTTTTTTCCGTATTTGGGAAATTCCTACGGATTTCGTACAAGGATTGTGTGGACATTTCAGCCCGGCATTACCCTTTTCGAAGGAAGAGATAGAACAATATGGTATTACGTTTAATGAAGCGCGTTTTACGACGGCTCATATCAATAAACAACATCTTTCCGAATTATTTGGCGATTTAGCAGATGAAGTAGAAAATTCTTATCTCGCACAATCTTCCTCCAATCATTTTGTGTTAAAGTCTTTTTGTAATACACAAAAGAAAATTGAAAAATTATTCGATGGAAAAACAGATGAAAGTATGCTTCGCGTCAGAAACGGTTTGTTGTCAATAGCTAATGAAGCGTTATTTCTGCGAGACCCTTATGATAAAGATCGGTTTCATCCGAGGATATCAGCCAATCAGTCATATATATATCACGAATTGAGTAATTCCGGCCAATATGCTTTCGACCATTTGTATTGGGACTTCTTCTACCACAGACATAACGATTTTTGGAAGATGCAAGCATTCAAACGGCTTACCCCATTAATAAACTCGACACAAATGCTGGTTTGCGGCGAAGACTTGGGTATGATTCCGGAATCGGTACCGGAAGTAATGAATAAATTACAGATACTTAGTTTGGAAATAGAACGAATGCCTAAAGATTCGAATCATGAATTTGCCGATTTATCCCATTTGCCTTATCTTTCGGTTTGTACTACGTCAACACATGATATGTCTCCATTGAGGAATTGGTGGAAAGAAGATAAAGAGAAGATTCAACGATATTATAATGATGTATTACATCAATCGGGTAATGCACCGGGAGAATGTACGTCGGATATAGCGCAACATATTATAGAGAATCATCTTAATAGTCCATCCATGCTTGCTATTTTCCCCCTCCAGGATTGGTTTGCGACAAATGATTCCGTCAAACAAGAAGATTATGAATCGGAGCGGATTAATATACCTGCAAATTCAGCTCATTACTGGCGTTATCGTATGCATATCACAATAGAAGATCTGATGAAAGCCAACAATCTGAATGAAAGGGTCGTTTCCATGATAGTAAATAGTGGACGAAAATAAAACATTATTCACCTTTATTTTCTGCCGGTAACATATTGCAGACTCCACTAAATTTTGCATTCGGTTCAATTTCCAATGTTTGTGCATAGATATCACCGGTTACGATAGAAGAAGCTTTTAACACCAATGCTCCGCTGGTACGAATACTACCTACAACTGTTCCTAAAATTTCAGCATTTACAGACACAATATCCCCATCTATATGGCCTTTAGGACCAATTACTATCTTGGCAGCGCAGTTTATATTACCCTCTACTCTGCCATTTAAGCGAAAATCGCCGTCAGTAATGATATCTCCTTTTACAGTTGTTCCAACACCTAATATGTTATGTAATCCATTAGAAGGGATTTCTTCTTTAAATTTAATCTTCATATAAATTAATAGTGTATATGTTTGTGATAATTTGCAAATATAAAATTATATTTTTGTACTATAAGGCTCTTTGCTTACTTTTACCTCTTAATTATCCTAAATATGAAGAGTAAGATCAAACTTAAAGAATTGAAATTCTATGCGTATCATGGTGTTTTACCTCAGGAAACACTTGTTGGTAATAATTATATAATAAATGTTACCCTTACAGTTCCATTGGTTAAAGCAATGTTTAACGACAACTTAAACGATACAATCAACTATGCCGCCGTATATAATATAATAAAACAAGAGATGGCCGTTCCTTCCAAACTATTAGAACATGTTGCCGGAAGAATACTCCATTCCCTCAAACACCATTTTCCTCAACTGATAGAGGTTAAATTATCTGTATCTAAGTTAAATCCCCCATTAGGTGGCGATATCTATAGCGCTTCAGTTATTCTTGAAGAAACATATCTCGCAGAAAACGAAACAGGTTAATTACCGGCATTGATTCAGGGCGAAACTATTTTTTTCAGTATCCTGTTATCGTGTTAAAAATTTCATGCCTACCTTTTTTCAAACAGGAAAGCATCTTTTTATGTGTAGGTGCCACAAAATTATAAGATTGACCTTTTTTATTGTAATACTTTATAGATAGCAACTTAAATTAATTATTAATCTAATCTTGAATTTGAATATGAGTATTGATACAGAAGATATTAGAAAATGGACAGAAGCAATTGAACTCGATCCAAAAGATGCGGAAGCATATTTTAATAGAGGTGTAGTTTATTTCCGTATAGGAAGTTACGAACGGGCGTTTGCTGATTTCAATAAAAGTATTGAATTAGATCCGAATAATGCAAATGCATATTGCAACCGAGGGATTATTTATTCTCTTCAGGGAAATCATAATCAAGCAATAGATTGTTTTAATAAAGCCATAGAATTAAAGCCTGATTTTGCAAATGTATATTTTATGCGAGGAAATGCTTATGTTGGCATAAAAGATTATAATAAGGGAATAGCAGATTTCAATAAGGCGATTGAAATAAACCCTAATGATGCTGAAGCGTACGATTGTCGAGGAAATGCTTATGCTGAAACAAACGATTACTATCAAGCAATTGTAGATTATAGTAGGGTAATTGAGTTAAGGCCTAATGATGCAAAAACGTATCGTAATCGGGGATATGTTTATGCTAAACTGGAAGATTATAACCAAGCGATAGCAGATTCCAGCAAGGCTATCGAATTGAGTCCGAATGAAACGGTTGCGTTCAGTAACAGAGGCGCTGCCTATGCTATGACAAAAAATTATATGAAGGCAATTGTTGATTATACCAAGGTAATCGAATTGAACTCAATAAATGCAGACGCATATTTTATGCGAGGAAATGCTTATGCTGAAACAAACGATTACTATCAAGCAATTGAAGATTACACTAAAGCGATTGAATTGAACCCGAATTTTGCAGCCGTGTATGGGCGCAGGGGCCTTGCTTACAAAAGAATAAACGATTATTCACGAGCAATTGAAGATTATACCAAAGCAATTGAACTGAATATGGATGCAAATATGTATTATAATCGAGGACTTGTTTGCGTTGAAACAAAGAATTATCACCAAGCAATAGCCGATTTCAGTAAAGCAGTTGAATTAAAGCCTGATTTCACATATTCATATATTAATCGAGGAAATTCTTATATTGAAATAAGTGATTATCCTAAGGCAATAGCCGACTATAGCAAAGTGATTGAATTGGATCCGAATGAAGCAAGAGCATATTATAATCGTGGAAATCTTTATGCGATAATAAAGAAGGATTATCCTAAGGCAATAGCTGACTATAGCAAAGCGATTGAATTAGATCCGAATGAAGCAAGAGCATATTATAATCGTGGGCAAACTAATCTTGAAGTTCCTGAAGAGAGCAACCGTATTCAGGCAATAGATGATTTTAGTAAGGTCATTGAGTTGGATCCGAATAATGCAAGTGCATATAATAACAGAGGATTAACTCATGCTACATTGGAGAATTACTGTGAGGCGATAGATGATTATAGTAAAGTAATTGAATTAAGACCGAATGACGCTAATGCATATTATAATCGGGGATTTATGTATTATTTAGCAAATCGTTATGCTTGGGCAATAGCTGATTACGATAAAGCAATTGAATTAGAGACAGAGGATTCGAGGCGGAGATTTTTTTGGTTAGGAAAAGGAAAAGCACTTCTCAAATTGGATAAATCAGTTGACGAAGTAGCGGATTGTTTTTTTCAATCAAAAGATATATTGCGTATAATTGTTTTCGTAAATGAAAGCCCCATAAGAGACGACGACAGAGAATGTATCGTGAGGGGAGGCTATCTAAAAAAAGTCGTGAAGTATGATCCTTTTTTTAAGGAAATTACAAAGGGTATAAAAGAAGATGATTTGGAGGATTATAAGGACCTTTATATCCATGCAGCTTGGTTAATTAGCCAGTTGTGTATAAAAAATGAATATGAAAAAACAGTGGCACATTATACCTCAAAGGAGACTTCTTTGAAAATGTTACGCGATGAGTCCGAATTTAGACTATCTGTATTAAAAAAATCTAATGATCCCAAAGAAGGACTCACATTGCTTGATTACCTGTTTAATGGGCAGTACAAAGAAGATATCTTCCGGAATGAAAAGTACGAGGCATTCGCTGGTTGTTTCACCTTCAATTTAGATAACCTGAATCAGTTTAGACTTTACGGAAAAGAAAAAACAGAAATAAAGGTGGGAACGGGTGTAAGCATTGCCATCAAAGACAGTTTTTTCAGCAGGGAAATGAAACTTCTTACATCATTTGCATTTCTGGATGCAGAAAAATTGATTAAAGATATGCCAATTGAAAAAGAGAAGTTTCCGTTATATCGGTGTATATACATGGATCCTACAACTGGTTTTGTGGCATCCGTTGGGCACAGAGAAGAATATACGTTCCAGTTCACCAATGCGGATAAGGAAAAATGGAATATTTACAAAGATGATATTGATGGTATATTGAATAGTGTGCGGACGATGTTAGTTGATTTAAAGAATAAAGTGGATGGTTTGGACCGTGAAATTGCAGGTAAACTGCTTCTGAATCTGTGTTACTTTATAAAAGATGTAGGCTTCAAGGAGGAACAGGAATGTCGTATTGTCACAGTTGAACAAAGACCGAAAGTACATGTCAAATCAGACAATAGTGATGAACAATATATAAATTATGCAGGCATACAACACCATGTGGAGAAAATCTGTTTCGGACCGCAAGCCGTTGATATGGAATCTTATCAAAAAACACTAAAAGATAAAGAATTGACAATTATGTGTGAGTGTTCAAAACGTCCTTACAAAGAAAGTTATTCTGTAGAGACTCATTAGGATATATTTTTTATCTTTGCCTCAAACTAATAAGATCTGTGATGAAAACGATGCGGTTGCTTCTTACTTGCCTATCATTATTTATTGTTATACGGAGTTTTGCCCAATCGGATAATGTACCCAATGCACTGACTTATAGAGTGGAGGCTTTTGGATCGGTAGCATCCGGAGATAATACTCCGTTTTGGTTGGTAAGTAACCGCTATGGAGTTGTGCCTTTGGATGCAGGCAATGGCTATTTAAAAGTAGGCGCTTTCCATAACGGCGCTTTCGCGAAAGACTGTTAGTGGGGTGTAGGTTTAGAGATGGTGGCTGTTGTTCCCCGCTACCGGAATGTATATATTCAGCAATTATATGCCGAAATGGGTTTTCAGGCATTACTCCTAAGTATAGGAAGCAAGGAGAGATACACCT
>JAISDJ010000365.1 GCA_031264865.1 Tannerellaceae bacterium
TTTCATTTTTATGTAAATATTTTTCTAATCTTTTATAATCAACCATTAACCATTAATCTCTATTTCCGTTCTACCAGTCAAGTCCTTTAAATCCCATTGTTATAAATACTGTAAAACCGTCTATTCCGTCCTCTATCGGTCGGAATAAAATCTCCAAAAAGTTATTACTCCTTAGTTGCGCTGCATTCAAGTCATCTTTAAAGAAGGCATTAACATCGGTATTTACTGTTACTATTTTATTAGTACCATTATTAAATACTATAACTTCAAAATCTTCCTTTATATCATACATAGCGGAATGAATGTCTATAATAAGATTACTATTGCCGTTATGTGCTATTATCGTTCGCTTTGCCGGTGATGCTAATCCGACTACTTCATCGTAACGATCTACATAAACATTAGTTCCCTTTAACCAGTATGGGTTACCACCCGAGTCGATACGCAACAAATCTCCCCATTCTCCGCCTTCAGGAAGTCCATTTCCCGATGCGGCTGTTTCACCTGATTCACCTTTCACTTTATACCATGTATAAGCGGTATAGTCTGTGGGAGCGCTTACAGACGTTCCGGAATAAACGCCCATAAAATCCGCGGGTGTTGTTAGTAATTGAGGAGGGGGTATGCTTATTCCCCATCTGATATGTACGTAGGAACTTGTTCCGTTCGCTCCTTTGAAGCTGTTTAAAAAGTCATCTACCGTCCCCTCGTTACCGTTGTCAAGCCAAACCGTATAAGCTGATGCGCCGGTTGCTCCTTTAAGGCTGTTTAAAAAATCATCTACCGCCCCCTCGTTACCGTTGTCAAGCCAAACCTCATAAGCTGATTTTCCTTGTAATTTTCCCTGACTTTCCCATACGCCATTGTCGTACATATATATAAGATAGGGAGCAACTGTTCCCACATTATACATGTCTCCCTGTTGGGGATTGGCAACGTCTGCTTGGAGAGCTTCCAGTGTGTCATACCTGCCTATAATACACAAGCCTTTTCCGGCGTCTCCTTTTCCCCCTACTATTTTAAACGCCGCACTCCATAAGTCGCTTCCTGCTTTGAAACGAACATATTCATCAGTTTCCTCAGCGGGATAATGCCAGGCTTCTGCATTTTTAGAAAATTGTATTTGTACGCTTTTTCCCTCTGTTCCTGCAAAGAGACCGGCAAGCGTTGCTCCTGATATGCGTATTTCTTCCCCATCGTCGCCTTTATACCCTACGAGATAGTCTATGTTTCTCAATAGAGAAACTACATCGAATTGATTAAAACTTTTAGACATCGTTTTCTACTATTAAATCGTTATTATCATTTGTCATTAAATTATCTTTACCATCATTTGTTATGACGCCAACCGTTGTACCGGAGATAGTTTGTATATATGCCGTTGCGGGCTGTATATTGTTGGATTGGTAAAATTCAGTTATCTTGCGAGCGTAAGGCTCCGGAACAATGATTTCCTTTCCTGCGAGTAATTCCTCCGTTATAGAGAGGTCATTCAACTGCATAATCTCAAATACCGCCTCTACATCCCCGCAATATTCTATTGCCAAGTCTAATAATGTCTGCCGCTCCTGTGGAATTACTGTTCTCATTACAGGTCGATTGTTGCGTCTATAACGGTTATAAATTGTGCTACCGTAACCGCCGAATAATCCAAAATAAATTCTGTCGTATTGGTTCCTTTACGAATATAAGCAGGTAACATATTCACTGCTCCATTATTGCTGCCATTTACAGCCATTTCTATATCACCCGTCATTGCAAATAATGGACAATAATCGGGAAGCCCAACAGTGAAAGGTGGTGAAGTTAGAATGACTCTTGTGTTATAGGTGTAATTATGCCTAAGTTTAAATTTTACTGTTAATTTTTTATGCAAATCGTTGTAACGTATTTTTGCCGATATAACATCAAAACCAATACTTTGAAAATTTATTCCAGCTATTAAAATGTCATTCCATATACCATGTATAAGTTCTTCTGACGTATAGTAGGTATCTGGTGAAGATACGTAGGCTGCCTCAAGAATATTCGCCTTTCTTATCAAAATAGTATCTTCATACATCTCTGTTCCATCTTCTTTACTGATATTTGTATATTGATAATCGTATGAAATATAATATGCTTTCCGATTATTCTTAACAGTATCAGATATTTTTATTATTTCTAATAGACTTTGTCCACATTGTAAAATTTTAGCAAAGCCGATTCTGTCAAAATGCACAAAGAGACCAAGAGTAGGTATTAACCAGCACCATGAATTTCTTATATCTGACATGCGAAATAATTGCATGAGATAATCAAAATATTTTGCATTATTCAATGCTTCCAATACTTCTGCTGTGATTGGGTATCCGCCCGTTCTGGATATATCGTTTAATTCTTTCATTTATTTATTTATTAGTTAGTTAAAAATAATTTGGTAATTCGTTCCTGCAAATTTATAATTGTCTACTGTACGTCGTATTTTTTTGACTAAATCCCTGTCGCTTTCAAATACAACCGGTAATTCTATAATAAAACCCGCATAGGATTTGTATTCGCTCATCGGTTTAACAACGACAAAGCCAATGTGAATGGGTTTTTGTTCTTCATTGGGATATGCGAGCAAAAAATATTCTGCGGCATGTCCATCATGGACTTTTATTTTTCTGTCCGTTGTGTCATATAAATCGTTGAGAAGCCTTTGAAAGTTCGGGTATTGGCTGTTATAGCTCAATATTCTGTCCGTTTCTTCAATCTGTGTTTCCAATCCGAAATGTATCCGCCGAATGGCTTTGAGACAAACGTATGCAAAACTGATAATGTTTGTTCTCAACACGTATGGAAGATATTCGGTAATGAATCGTATCCAGTTTATTTTATATTTACTCATCTTTTTTTTAATTGTCAAGTTGTATTGATAACTCTTTTAATTTCAAATGCCCGCTATAGGGTGTATAACTTAATCGGCTGGAGACGTCTTCGGCTGGATAAGCCACATGGGTAACCTGTACGCTATTTATTTGTGCAATTTCAATCCCTGAAACAGCCTGCAAAAAATCTATCATTTTCATGCCCACAAATGCGCCGTTATATTCAAGACTTTTTAAATAGCCTTTAATAGTTGTTTCAAGCGTTGTTTTCATTTGGTCTTCGCTTGCAAAAAGCAAGGAATTGTATCTTATCCCCAAAATAATTTCTAATTCGTCGGCAATTTCGCTACGCAACTCCACTGAAATACCTGCCGGTTTTATACGATTAATATAGACAAGAGCGGCATTGTATTCGTCAATGGAGAGCGGTTCCGGTTCTTCATTGACGTCCGCTTTGGCTATTTTCAATAAAATGCCATTTCCTTTTTCCTCGCAATAGGCAAACTTAATAATCTGTTTAGATTCGTCAATGGTTTCGTAATATGTTTGTTCTTCCAACTCATTAACGTTATCACCCCATTGGAAAGCTCTCATCATACGTTCATACCAACCCTTATACCCATAACGCTCCTGCATCACGATACGGTCAATTTCATTCTTTCGCATCTCGACAAGATTTTCTACAGTTGCCGACGCTGTTGCAAAAATATTCAGCAATATCGTTTCAATGCTTGCTTCTTTAAACTGCTCGTCCCATGTCTTTGTTACGTCTATTCCGTACAGCCTTTGAAACAAGGCATTGCCGATAAAGCTCTTTTTTAGTTCTTCTGCTATCTCTTTTATATCACGCGCCATTCTCTAATCCTGTAAATCTTTTTATTCTCTCTATTGTCCATAATATTATTTCCTGTACGTCACCCAAACGTCATAAGGAGCATCGACCCTCTTACCAACCGGAATTATCAGATTTATACCGTATGAGTTATCTTGAATAATCATAACACAATTGCTATCTCCCTTGACAGATGCGCTGGG
>JAISDJ010000101.1 GCA_031264865.1 Tannerellaceae bacterium
TTCAATGAAGAAGACGTGCCGTTTGTGATGGAATTGCCCCCGTACCGTATGCCCACCGCCAAATCCATCCTGATCCACATGTGGGAAAAGGCCAAACAATACCTGAAGAAAATGGGGGGTGTTATCCTCTGTGCCTCCATTATTATATGGTTTCTCGGCTATTTCCCGCTCCGGACAAACGAGGGCGATGCGTCCGGACATCAACAAAATTCCTACATAGGCCGGTTAGGACAAACCATCCAACCCGTTTTGCAACCCTTAGGTTTCGACTGGAAAATAAGCGTAAGCCTGCTAACCGGGATGGCGGCAAAAGAAGTAGTAGTAAGCACCCTGAGCGTACTCTATACGGGAGACGAAGGAACAGGACAGGAAGAAAAAGAAGCACAAAAGCTCCGCGAACGCCTCAAACAAGACACCTACCCCGATGGTTCCCCCGTATTTACCCCATTGGTAGCACTGAGCCTGATGCTGTTTGTCCTGATCTACTTCCCCTGTATAGCCACGATAGTAGCCATATCCAAAGAGTCCGGCTCGTGGAAATGGGGACTATTCGTAGTAGTCTACACCTGCCTGCTTGCCTGGATCGTATCATTCATCGTATACCAGACAGGCACGTTATTACTTGGAATCTGAAAATTCTGTAAATTCTGAAATTATGTGGCAGATAATAATAGTAGCAATAACCGGCATCGCAACGGTAATTTATTCAATATACAAAATATACCGTTTAATACAAAATATACGCCAGACCAACACCCCCTGCGCCGGCTGCAACGGTTGTGCACTAAAAAACCAAATAAATAATAAAAAAGACTGCCCCGGCACTAAATAATTTACTACTTTTGCCTTGAACCCGGACAAGGAACTAAGTGATGACGATCGATTTAAAGAATAGAACTGGTGCTTTTCTATTGCTTCTGCTATGCGTTGTTTGCTGTGACGACAATCCATACACACTAAGAGGCAATGACTATGAGTTTTATTATATGGTCAATAACAAACAGGCGGTAGCCCGTTTAGTCCCCTTCATGTATAATAGAACAGACGCAGCCAATCCCATAGAACGCTTTAAACTGGTACACATCTCGGATGTACATGTATCGGACTGGTCGGTAGACAACAACTATCAATCCCCGAATAACCTGATAGAATCAGTAACGTTTGCCAATCAGAGCGAACTGAAGATAAATACGATGGTAGCTACGGGCGACCATATCAGTGGGGGAACAAAAAGGGAAGCCCTCCAATACCTGAATTCTTTCTATACCCATCTGTATGCCGATAACCGCATACCCACCTTCCCCTGCTACGGCAATCACGACAGTAATATGAGCGAACGTTCAAAAAGCGAATACCTTAGTTCGGCAGAACTGGCGAACGCCTTTACCAATAAAGGAAATTATTCACTGCAAAGGCCCGCCGGAAAGAGCTACTACTATGCCGATGTAAAGAACCCGATGGGAGGATTTATCCGTTTTATAGCCCTGGACATGACCGACCAACCGGACTTCCAATATAATACAATGATAAACGCCGTGTTTTCACAGGAGCAGATAGACTGGTTCGCTAATGTAGCTTTAAAACAGGATATGACCGATCAGCACAGCATCATCGTCCTTGCGCACTATCCTTTCCAGCCTTATAAGAACGATGCCAGCACCTATTTGATTGACGGAAACTTTATCCATAGCTACAAACTATTCCCGGAAATAATAGAAGCTTTCCGAAGCCGGTCGTCCATACAAAAGACATATGAAAACATCTGGAAACCGTTGGAAACATGTACGGTAGATTATGATTTCAGCGAAAGTAAAGGCGAATTTATCTGCTATTTGGGAGGCCATGCCCATGTCTTTGCCGTTTTCGACATAAAAGGTCTGAGTAATGCCAATGAACAGTTACTCCCCCAGCGGATGATTCTCAGTACCAATCAGGCGGCATCCAATGCAGGAGTCGTCTTTAGCCGTGTACGTCGTGAAAATGCCGATATCACCAGTAATAGCTTTACTATCTATTCGATAGATACCCGGGAGAGGAAGATATATATCACCTATTTCGGTTCATTCAACCCATCTTCCGGCCGCGCCGAATTTCCGATAATATTGGATTACTGACGGTGGTTCAAACGAGAATAAATTGCCGATTACCGGCAGGGAATGGATAAACTTCAACGATTAATGCGTACTTTTGCTCCTTGAATTTTAAATAGCTGAAACAACATGTTGGAAATAAAGAGCATCTGTATTTGTGGAGGGGGCAGTTTAGGACATGTGATTGCCGCAACATTAAGTAGTAAAGGGTATGTTGTAAACCTGTGGACAGGCCATCCCGGTAAGTGGCAAACGGAAATTACAAGTAACGATCTGAATGGCAAAACCCGTAAAGGAGCCCTGCATATTGTTTCCGACCGGCCGGAAGAAACGGTGGCTGTTTCGGATATGATGCTTCTGTGTGTGCCCGGATTTATGGTAGAACAGCTATTGCGTGAAGCCAAACCGTATGTCCGTCCGGGGATGCTCATCGGTTCGGTAGTTTGCAGCAATGGTTTTTTCTGGATAGCGCGGCATCTGTTGGGTACGACGGCGGGACTGTTCGGTTTTCAGCGGGTTCCTTATATTTGCCGGATAACGGAATATGGGAAGAGTGCTGTAATCAAAGGCTATAAATCAAAGCTGAAGATAACCGGTTGCCCCGATACCCCGGTAGATGCGTTGGCCGGTATGTTCTCGTACGTTTTTGAAACGCCGACGGACGTATTGGGCCATTACCTGGAAGCCACCCTGACGAACAGTAACCCCCTGCTGCATCCGGCGCGCATATTCGGTATGCTGAGCCGGGAAACGACTGATTCCTTCGATAAAGAGTTTTTGTTTTATGAAGAATGGGACGATTACAGTTCGGACGTATTGATTCGTTGCGACAATGAATTTCAGCAGATAATAGAAAGGCTCCCGGTAAACAGAAAAGAAATCCCCGGCATACTCGACTATTACGAATCTACCGACGCTGCTTCGCTGACCCGGAAAATACGCTCCATAACCGCCTTTAACGGGATTAAGATGGGTATGGTACGGGAAAGCGCTACCTATACGATAGACTACGCCAACCGTTATTTTACGGAAGATATTCCCTTTGGACTGCTCATCATTAAATCCATAGCCGTAGCCATGAAAGTGGAAACGCCTTCTATTGACAACGTCTTGCTTTGGATGCAAAACAAAATGCAGAAAGAATATCTTACCGCTTCCGGCTTGCAAGGAAAAGATTTATCAGGAAGCGGGATTATTCAAAACTTTGGCATTTATACAACTGAACAACTCAGCTCTCTTTAAAAAAGGCTCTACGGATTTATCTACCGATACAATGATAGATAAACCCATTCTCTTCTAATTCTTTGGGGTCATATATATTTCGCCCGTCTAAAATCAGTGGTGTAGTCATAAGTTTTCTTACTACTTGCCAGGAAGGTAAACGGAATTCTTTCCATTCGGTCACTAAGATGAGGGCGTCGGCATCTACTACGGTTTCATAGATGTCTTTGGCATAATGTATTTTATCGCCATAGAGTCTTTTGGCCTCTTCCATAGCTACCGGGTCGTAAGTGATTACATTGCATCCCTCAGCCAACAGTTTTCCTATTAATATTAGAGACGGAGCTTCACGCATATCATCTGTTTCGGGTTTAAAGGCCAATCCCCATAAAGCAATTCGTTTGCCTTTAAGATCTCCTTTGAAATGGTTTTCCAGTTTATGGAAGAGAATAGTTTTCTGGTCTTCATTCACCTCTTCTACAGCCTGCAAAATACGCATTGTATACTTGTTTTCTTGCGCTGTACGAATCAACGCTTTTACGTCTTTCGGGAAACATGATCCGCCATAACCGCAGCCGGGATATAAAAAACGACTGCCAATCCGACCATCCGAACCGATCCCTTTACGTACCATATTTACATCTGCACCGACAATCTCGCATAGATTGGCAATGTCATTCATAAAACTGATACGGGTAGCCAGCATCGCATTGGCTGCGTATTTGGTCATTTCAGCGGAGGGAACGTCCATGAAGATGACACGAAAATTATTCAACAGGAACGGACGGTACAATTTAGACATTACTTTTTCTGCTCTTTCAGATTCAACACCCACTACCACCCGGTCGGGGCTCATAAAATCTTTGATAGCTGCTCCTTCTTTCAGGAACTCAGGGTTGGATGCAATGTCAAATTCAATGGTTACGTTTCGTTTATTTAATTCTTCTTGTATCGCTTGTTTTACTTTTTGAGCTGTGCCTACCGGTACGGTGCTTTTGGTGACAAGTAATAGGTATTTATTCATACTCCGGCCTACCTCGCGAGCTACTTCCAACACATATTTCAGGTCGGCACTGCCATCTTCGTCGGGAGGCGTTCCTACGGCGCTGAAAATTACTTCCACATCATTGATACATTCGCGTAAGGCTGTCGTAAATTTCAATCGTCCGGCTTGTGTGTTGCGGCCTACCATCTCTTCCAGTCCGGGTTCAAAAATAGGAATAATACCTTTCTTTAGATTTTCTATTTTTGTATTATCTACGTCTACGCAATAAACTTCCATTCCCATCTCGGCAAAACAAGTGCCGGTTACTAAACCTACGTAGCCTGTGCCAACGATCGCTATTTTCATACGGTGAATCTTTTGTAGTTTTTCTGCAAAGATAGAGGATAATTCTCTACTTTTGTAGTTCTTTTATAACATAGAAAAAAGCCGAATAGTAAAATGCAAGCAATTATATTGGCAGCAGGTATGGGTAAACGCCTGGGCGACCTTACGAAAGAAAACACCAAATGTATGATTAAAGTCCATTCCCGGACATTGATTGAACGTATGCTTACCCAGCTTACGGCCGAAGATATAAAGCGCGTTATTATCGTTATCGGTTATAAAGGAGAAAATCTGAAAAAGTTCATAGGTGATACTTTTCAGGGAAAGCCTATCATATATGTGGAAAACAAAATATATGATAAAACGAATAATATCTATTCATTGTATCTTGCCCGCGAATATTTGATGGAAGATGAAACCATTCTTCTCGAATCGGATTTGATATTCTCGGGGCAAATACTAAAGAAACTACTAAAGGATCCTTATCCAAACCTGACGGTTGTGGCTAAATATCAAAGTTGGATGGATGGAACAGTTGTCACACTCGACGAAGACAACAATATCCTGAACTTTATTCCCAAGAAAGCTTTTAAGTTTAGTGAGAAAGACAACTATTACAAAACAGTAAATATTTATAAGTTCAGTGTTGATTTTTCATCCAATAAATACGTCCCTTTCCTCGAAGCATACAGCAAGGCGCTAGGCAATAATGAATATTACGAACAAGTTTTAAGAGTAATATCCCTGCTGGATAAGCCCGAACTTAAAGCAATGACTGTCGCTAAAGAAAAGTGGTATGAGATTGACGACGAACAAGACCTGACGAATGCCGAAGCGCTTTTTGCATCGGAAGATGAAGTGTCTGCATTATATGGAAAACGGTATGGAGGCTATTGGCGCTTTCCGCAGATGACGGATTTCTGCTATCTGGTAAACCCTTATTTCCCCAATGAGCGGATGAAAGAAGAAATGCTATCTAATTTTGATATTTTACTGACGGAATACCCATCCGGCATGGGAGTAAATGCCCGCCTAGCCGCCCGCTTTGCCAATATATACACCAATCAGATTGTAGTGGGAAACGGCGCAGCGGAATTAATAAATACGTATATCCGGCTGAATGACGTAAAAACAGGCGTAGTACTTCCTACGTTTGAAGAATACCCCAACCGGCTGTCGTCCGCTAACAGGGTGGAGTTCATTCCCGCAAACAAAGACTTCTCCTATACAGCCGACGACCTCATCCGTTTCTTTAGTGAAAAGGATATTAAGCAATTAATCGTTATTAACCCGGATAATCCTTCCGGAAATCTGATTGAAAAGGCCGAATTATTGAAGCTTGTAGTATGGACGAAAGAAAAAGGAATAACATTCATTGTAGATGAATCGTTTGTGGATTTTGCAAATAGCGGTAAACGATTTACGCTGTTTAACAAAGAATATTTAAGTAATAATCTACATTTGGTAGTTGTTAAAAGTATTTCCAAATCATACGGTGTACCGGGACTGAGGCTAGGCTTTATGGCTTCGGGCAATATTGAACTAATAAATAAAATAAAAAAGGAAGTCTCTATTTGGAATATCAACTCTTTTGCCGAGTTCTTTATGCAAATATTCACCAAATACCAGGACGCCTACGAACGCGCCTGCCAGAGCTTTGTAAACGAACGAACCCGTTTCTTCACCCTATTGGAAACAATCTCTTTCCTGCGCATTATCCCCTCATCAGCCAATTACTTCTTATGCGAAGTCACAAGGAAATACACCTCACAAGAACTAAGCAGCCAACTGCTGTATGCTCATAATATATTGATAAAAGACTGCTCAACCAAAGCCGGCTTTCACTCCCAGCCCTATATCCGTATAGCCATCCGGGATGAAAAGGATAAC
>JAISDJ010000125.1 GCA_031264865.1 Tannerellaceae bacterium
GAACAATATGACATAAAAGCCTCTACCACCTACGGAAAGATACAGTGTGTTTTAGATTATATTTCAGGAATGACAGATGTTTATGCGCTGGATTTATACCGGAAAATTACAGGTATGAGTCTGCCCGACGTATAATGAATTAATATTCTTCGCGATATTTATTTTCGTCTTTATCTTTAAGAATACTAAGGTAACTCTTATAGCGAGACAGGCTTATATTTTGTTCATTCAGCGCTTTTAATACAGCACACCCCGGTTCGTGACGATGCGTACAATTTCCAAATTTACAACCGTCGGCATACGTAAATATTTCAGGGAAATAATGAGAGATTTCGGCATCTTCCATTTCTATCGTACCGAAACCTTTAATTCCGGGCGTATCGATCAAATAACCGCCATCGGGTAATGGAATCATTTCCGAAAAAGTAGTCGTATGCATTCCTTTATTATGATACTCGGAAATATGACCAGTCTTTAAATGAATACCGGGTACCAATTTATTAATAATCGTAGACTTCCCTACCCCTGAATGTCCGGATAATAAGGTGATTTTATTTTTCAGATCCTCTTTTAAATCATCCATCCCTTCTCCACTCTTTGCGCTCAACCCGGAACAGGGATAACCTATATCTGTATAAAGTTCAATTAATTTTTCCAACGCCTCCTTATCTACACCTTGAAAACGATCCATTTTATTAAAAATCATTTTTACGGGTACATTATATGCTTCGGCCGTTGCCAGAAAGCGATCAATAAATATAGTTGTTGTAACCGGATAATTTATGGTTACTATCAGCATCGCCTGATCTAAATTAGCTGCAATAATATGAGATTGTTTGGAAAGGTTAGAGGCTCTTCGTATGATGTAGTTTTTCCTCTCTTCAATTTCTGTTATAAAGGCTGTTCCTTCCCGGTTAATTTCAATAGCTACTCTATCTCCTACAGCCACGGGATTAGTAGTGCGTATTTCACGCAAGCGAAAATTACCTTTTACTTTACTTTCAATATCACGTCCGTCGTCGGTATGAACAGTATACCAACTGCCTGTATTTTTAATTACTAAGCCTCTCATAAAAAATTAAGAATTGAAAGTTGAAAATTTATACCAGGTGACATTTTCAACTTTCAATTAAATTTATACCGTCATTATTTCTTTTTCTTTTGCAGCGTAGAGTTCGTCTACTTTTTTAATGAATTTATCATGTATTTTTTGCATTTCGCCTTCGGCATCTTTTTCTACATCTTCAGGCACGCCGTCTTTAATGCTTTTCTTCAACTGCTCGATAGCATCACGACGAGCATTGCGAACGCTTATTTTTGCATTCTCGGCTTCTTGTTTAGACTGTTTGGCTAATACACGGCGGCGCTCTTCCGTCAACGGAGGAATTCCTAAACGAATAATCTCCCCATTGTTTTCGGGAGTAATGCCTACATCCGAGTTCATAATAGCTTTTTCAATCTCTTTCATCAAGGACTTTTCCCATGGAGTAATAATAATTGTTTTAGCATCCGGAGTAGTAACTGTTGCTACATTTGAAAGAGGAACCAGACTTCCGTAATAGGGAACTTTTACTCCATCCAAGATCTTCGGATTCGCTTTTCCGGCTCTAATATGCGATAATTGCTCGTCTAAATGACTGATCGCATCAGCCATTTTGGTCTCTGCGGCTTTTACAAATTGTTTAGTATCTACCATGTTATATCAATTTTAATTTTCTGATTTATGGTTAACAAAATTAGTGAAATTTTTCAACTATACAACAGACAAATCATTTGAGTAAATATTTGGACTTGCTTTTTTCATTGTCTTGCTATACCTCTGGAAAACATTTAGATTTTGCTAATTATTTTATTACATTTGCCTAATAATTTTTTAAGATATGTTTGAAAGATCTATATTACAAGATATTAAGGATAGAATTTCTGAAGAGAGAAAATTCATACAAGTATTGGTTGGACCTCGTCAGGTAGGTAAAACAACTTTAATAAAACAATTAACCCGGAAAACGGATACACCATATCATTTTGTAACAGCAGATGATCTATATGCAGCTGACACAACTTGGCTTAGGCGTGAGTGGGGAAATGCCCGGCTCCAAATGCAACAAAACAATAAGAAAGAAATACTTTTTATTGTTGATGAAATACAAAAAGTACCAAATTGGAGTGAGACAGTAAAAAAAGAATGGGATAGCGATTCTTTTTCCGATATAAACTTGAAAGTTATACTGTTAGGATCGTCACGGCTTCTTATCCAAAAAGGACTTACCGAGTCTCTTGCGGGACGGTATGAACTAACAAACGTTACACATTGGTCTTTTGATGAAATGCGTGATGCTTTTGGGTGGGATATTAAACAATATATCTATTTTGGGGGTTATCCGGGGTCTGCATTATTAATCCCGAACGAAGATCGATGGAAAGATTATATAAGAGAGTCATTAGTAGAAACAACAATCTCAAAAGATATTCTGATGATGACCCGAGTGGACAAACCTGCATTATTGAAGCGTCTGCTTGATATTGGCTGTAAATACTCCTCTCAGATATTATCATTGACCAAAGTACAAGGAGAATTACAGGAGTCAGGAAATCTTACAACCTTATCAGGTTATCTCACAATGCTAAAAGATGCAGGTCTTTTATCCGGACTTGAAAAATATGCGGCGGATATTATTCGGAAGCGGGCATCAAAGCCCAAATTTCAGGTACATAATAATGCTTTGCTTACTGCAAGCCAAAATAAATCTTTTGATGTGTTACGCAAAGATGCGAAAGAATGGGGTCGCTTTGCCGAATCGGCTGTCGGAACACACCTTATTAATTGTGGATTGAAATACCGGTTTAATGTTTACTATTGGAATCAGGGAAGTTATGAAGTTGATTATGTTATAGAAAAGGGTAATGATATTGTAGCGCTCGAAGTAAAAAGCGGAAAAGACAGCGCAAATATAGGTTTATCACTGTTTAATGACGAGTTTCATCCTCGGGGAGTTTATTTAATCGGAACGGATGGTATCCCTTTCGAGCAGTTTCTTAGCATGAATCCTGCCGATTTATTCCACTTATAACTATGGATTATCATAAAATCAACAACCACGTTTTATGTTATTATTACTAATATACAAGACTGCCTTCACTATTTGCAGTAAAGGCAGTCTGAAATTGAGACTTTTTGAAAACGTAAATTTTTCTAATCTTTCGGTTTCTGAACGTAAATCTTTTCATCTTTTGGTTTTGTATATCCTTACTATCGAAGGGCTTTCGTTTATAAAACAATTCAGTCCGGGTTTTGATTAAGCAATTTCAATAGATTAATAAGGAAATTACTTTATTTAAGAATTGAGCAAGAAATTAACCCGTAAAACAGTACAATTTACAACTTACAGAAGGGGTAACCGTTTAAATTTTTCAACTACCTGATCGGAATTTACAACAAGTTTCTTTATCTTTGGCATGAATGATGTGAAATGATTTAATAGATTGACGAAGATATGACAAAAAATAAATCCGGGAAAACAGACAACAAAGAAAAGAAACAAACTAAAAAAGAGGGTAAACGTATGAAAAAACAAGCAATGATACATGCTGTTATCTCTGCGTTTCAGTCGTCTCCTAAGGAGCTTTTCAATTACAAGCAAATCAGTAATATGATTGGTGTTGAAAGCCAGGTGCAAAAACTCACGGTAGTAGATATACTCTACGATTTGGCTGCTGATGACTTCATTACCGAAGTGGATCGCGGACGATATCGCCTGAATAGCCTGGGCACAATTGCAATGGGTACTTTTCAGCGTAGAAGTAATGGGAAGAACTCCTTTATTCCTGAAGATGGCGGTTCGCCGGTCTTTATAGCTGAGCGTAATTCAGGCCATGCCATGCACGGGGATAAGGTAAGAGTACAACTGCTGGCTAAGAGAAAAGGCGCTGAACCGGAGGCGGAAGTAATGGAAATTCTTGAACGTACGGAACAGACATTTGTTGGTAAACTGCAAGTTGCTAAGGGTTTTGCATTTCTTGTTACCGAAGATAAAACGTTGGCCAATGATATATTTATCCCGAAAGATAAACTCAAAGGAGGCAAGGATGGCGATAAAGCAGTTGTCCGTATCATGGAATGGCCGGAAGGTGCTAAGAATCCGTTGGGTGAAGTGATTGATATCTTAGGAAAGGCCGGACAAAATACAGCTGAGATGCATGCTATCTTAGCCGAATTCGGACTTCCTTATAAATATCCTGCTGCGGTAGAAAAAGCAGCCGATGGAATACCTGAAAAAATATCAGAAGAAGAAATTGCTAAGCGGGAAGATTTCCGTAGGGCAATAACCTTTACCATAGACCCAAAAGATGCGAAAGACTTTGATGATGCCTTGTCTATAAGAAAATGTTCGAATGGTAATTGGGAAGTAGGAGTGCATATTGCCGATGTTACCCACTATGTAAAACCAGGTGGTATCATCGAACGTGAAGCCAGTAACCGGGCTACGTCTGTCTATTTAGTTGATCGTACGATTCCCATGCTTCCTGAAAGGCTTAGTAACTTGATCTGTTCACTTCGTCCGAATGAAGAAAAGTTATGTTTCTCGGCTATTTTTGAGTTGGACAATAATGCAGAGGTAAAAAACTACAGAATCAAACGAACCGTCATTAAGAGCGACCGGCGATTTACCTATGAAGAGGCTCAGCAAATAATCGAAACAGGTAAAGGCGATTTTAAAAAAGAGATCCTTGTAATGAACGAACTGGCCAAAAAACTACGCGCTAGACGTTTCAAGGAGGGAGCCATCAATTTTGATCGATATGAAGTGAAATTTGAGATTGATGAAAGCGGAAAGCCGTTCAGTGTCTATTTTAAAGAGGCTAAAGACTCAAATAAACTGGTTGAAGAGTTCATGCTGTTAGCCAATAAAACGGTAGCTGAGTTTGTGGGCCGTATACCGAAAGGAAAAGTGCCCAAGACATTTGTATATCGTATCCATGACTTGCCCGACCCGGATAAGATGGAAAATTTTGCGGAAATTGTCCGCCGTTTCGGTTATAAAGTAAAGACGGAAGGGAAAAAGAGCGATGTTTCGAAGGGTATTAATAAACTTCTTGATACCATTCAGGGTAAACCGGAAGAAAACTTAATAGAAACATTGGCTATCCGTGCCATGCAGAAAGCCCGCTACTCAACGGAAAACGTGGGACATTATGGTTTGGCTTTTGAATATTACACACATTTTACGTCTCCTATCCGGCGTTATCCCGATATGATGGTGCATCGCTTGCTGGAACGTTATCTTGTCAACGGGCGCAGTGGAGAAAAAGCCAAATATGAAGAGTTGTGCGAACACAGTTCGAGCATGGAACAAATTGCTGCGAATGCCGAACGCGCTTCCATCAAGTATAAACAAGTTGAGTTTATGAGTGATAAACTGGGTATGGTATTCGATGGCGTTATTTCTGGTGTAACAGAATGGGGGTTATATGTAGAGTTGAACGAAAACAAATGTGAAGGATTGGTTCCTATCCGAGACCTACAAGATGATTATTATGAATTTGACGATAAAAATTACACCCTGACAGGCAGACGCCGTAAACATCAATTCCGCTTAGGCGACCCAATAACTATCAAAGTAGCCCAGGCAAATTTGGAACGGAAACAATTGGACTTTGCGCTTGTTTAGCATAAGCGCAAAGCCCGGTTCCCAACTATCGAAGCCATGCTTCGATTTGGTGTAGTATTTTTTCCTTCATTTCTTCCGGCATATTACCAATACGTGAGCGATGGCTTCCGCGGGGCTGAATATAGATTTGTTCGTTTACTTTCCCTTTAAAACTAGGCGCACGGGTAGCGCTCCAAGGATCTATCTCTCCATAAATCCAAATCATTTTAGGATCGTTATCTTTCAGATAATTGTAAATCTTATGATATAAAGCCGGATCGAATGTAATTTCGGGAGCCGTCGGCGGTAGCATGATTTTATCCACATATTCATGTGTATGCCTAAGTGTCAGGTATTTTTTGAATGGTTTGGTATCGTAGCCATAATATCCCAATTCTTTGGCAGCCTGTACGAAAAACGAAGCGTTTGGCTGGGTTTCGGAAAAATAATCAGGACCGCTGATATCTATCAGATGATCGAACAGCATCTTATCGTCCGAATCGAGAGAAGGGATATTGTTTACGGATGTTCCCCATTGCCAAAGAGCAAAAGAATATTCCAGCACACAATAATCCAATACTTCGGCTAGTGGGATTTTAAACGTTAGATTCTTTTCTTCGCAGAACTTTTTCAGTATCGGAAGCATGGCTTCTTTTCGTTTGAGTATTTCCAGTTGGAAGTTTTCAATTTGTTTCCTTTCCTTCTTTGCTCCTACTTTACGAAGGAATATTTCCTGTCTTTCATCCTCCACAGCCCTGTTTAACGGAGCGACGTAAGGTACGGAGAAGTCTACATCATCAGGAAAGTAAGCCCGGTAAATCATCGTTGTCTGTCCACCCTTACTAATACCGGTACTAATCCATTTGCCAGGGTAAATTTGTTTAAATGTAGTAGTAATATGATGCAAGTCGTACGCTGAGTTCTCAGCTGTAAGATAATCCCAATTAAGTGGTTCAGGCGTTGATTCGAGGAAATAACGATGCTCTACGAAGACTATATTCGCATGGATGAGTTTTGATAGTTCCTCCTGATAACGCGGCGTCATAGCATAAGCCCCTCCATATCCTTCTGTTACGATGACTGTTGGCCTGTCGAACCCGGCATGCGCAACAACCACCCGTTGTGTGAATGAACCTAATTCAGGACGTTTATGATCTAACGGCTGGGTAATCCTAACAACATATTTTTCGGCAAAATGCTCAGACTCTAATGCCTCTACACAACTGACATCTTTGAGATGTGATAATTTATCTTTTAATTCGTTTGCGGATACGGAAGCAACCGTTGAAAACAGTAAAGTAAAAAGTAATAAATGCGATAAGCGTTTCATGATAATTAGTTTTATTTCGCAAACCTACAATTTTTTTAAAACTTAATATTCTATCATGTTGTCTTCTTTTCGTGATTATCAGTATTTTTTACTAATATTGTAATTTTCGGTGGAGCGCAAGTAAATGAGGAATATCCGTGATAACATAAATTTATTTGATGACAATGAGCTGCAAAGGCTTGTTGAACAGCTTAAGAAAGGTTCGTATAAGGCTTTTGATGCTTTGTATAAAACCTATTTTGATCTGTTATACGGATATGTGTTCCGTTTGGTCCGTTCCCATGAATCTACTCAGGAGGTGGTACAAAATACATTTGTGAAAATCTGGTTGAATCGGGAGAAACTCGATATTGACCTCTCATTTAAAGCTTATCTTTTTAAAATTGCGAAAAACGATATCATGGATGGCATACGAAAATCCGTGTCCAATCCGGTATTTGAAGATTATCTTTCCTATTGTAATCATGAGAAAATAACAATTCATGCGGAACAGGAATTTGACATCGAGATGTTTAACTTGTTATTGAACAAGGCAAAAAGCAAATTATCACCCCGCCAAGCCGAAGTGTTTGAATTGATCAAAGAAAACGGACTTACCCCTACTGAAACTGCACAGAAACTTTCTTTACCGGAACAGGTCGTATACAACTACCTCTCCCAAGCCCTTTCTATATTAAGAAATGAGATGAAAGAAATGGTTCCCTTTTTTATTCTTTTCTTTTTCTGATATGTTTTCCAACATATAAATCCGATCATTAGATTCTTACCACTTGTTCGTATTACCTATAAAAGTACTTGTAGGGATATGACAAAAATAGATATTAGACAACTCTTGCAAAAACAATTAGACGGTCAATTGGACAAGACAGACTTTCCCACGTTTCAATCGATTCTTCAAAAGGAGAATGAAAGTGAACTGGAACAACATCTCGAACAATTATGGGAAGAGTTTCATGCTGACGGAAAACATCATGTTTCTTTCGACAGTATCCATAGCCGGTTATACCGTATGATTCATAAAGAAAAAAGAATTATGCTATATCATAATTTGTCCCGATATGCGGCAATCATTATCCTACCACTTTTTCTAATATTCGGTGTCTACTATTTCACACGAACCTATATGATCAAAGAATTTACTTCCCATGAATACAGTATAGAAACCGCCTCAGGTGAACGTTCCCGAATTGTTTTACCGGATGGCACAAAAGTATCGATCAGTAACAATACTCGTTTAATCTATCCGGCCTTATTTGGAAAACGTTCCCGGAAAATAAAATTAACGGGGGAAGCTTTTTTTGAAGTATCCCCGAACAAAGAATTACCTTTTATTATCCAATCGAATGAAGTTCAAATAAAAGTCCTAGGAACAGCATTTAATGTCTATGCTTATCCCAACGAAGCATTTTTTGAAGTCACCTTGCAGACCGGAAGTATAGAGGTGACAAACAATAGATACCCTCATACTCCTATGATTCTGCAACCCCATGAAAAAGCAAAAATGAACTACGAAGACGGGATATTAGTGAAAGAACGGACAGACTTGCGTATTGAGACAGCATGGATGCGCGGTGATCTGTTTTTTCGTTCGGAATCTCTTCACGATATATTCAAAAAGATCGAACGGTTCTACGGAGTTAGCATTATCTATACAGGAAAAATGCCTGCTGAAACCTTTACAGGAGGTTATCGGGAGACCGATATTGTACATGTTCTGAACAATCTGCAGGAACACTATACATTCACATACGAGAAAAACGGCAATAAGCTGCATATCAAGTTTTAAGCACATTGAAGTCTAACATATAAAAATCACAAGATCATGAACAGTTCATAAAAAACAGGCCGGAGAATTAGGATGACTCTCCGAACCTGACAGGAATCAATAGTTTCAACAAAAACATCTTATTCACAGTAAGATGTAAGTCAAAAACCATTTTTCAACATATTACTTATGAAAATAAAAACAATACAAGATTGTAAAAATGGGAATTTACGGTCAATAATAATCATACTATTCGTTTTTTTTCTGCATGCCACCCTGTTATGTGCACAAACAGGCAACCTGTCTTTTACGGTTCATGAGGCAACCCTCCGTGAAGTATTGGAACTGATCGAATCGAAAAGCGAAGTGATGTTTTCCTACAAGGATGTAACATTAGACAATCGGAAAGACATCACATTGACAGTGAAAGACGAAAGCGTTGAATCCATACTAAATAAAGTTTTAGTCACCAAAGGTCTGACCTATACAAAAATAGGAAATACGTTTGCTATTAAACCGGGGATAACTCTTTCAACTCAAGTGGAAAAAGAGAAAGAGAAAAAGAAAATAACCGGAACAGTCGCCGACGAACATGGCGAACCGATTATCGGAGTCAACGTTGTGGAAAAAGGTACAGCGAATGGATTGATTACGGATGTAGAGGGGGAGTTTATCCTTTTGGTAGCTGATAATGCGACGTTACAGATTTCTTATATTGGATATATTAATCAGGAAATCCAGATTCGTGACCAAACTATTTTACAGATTATTCTGAAAGAAGACACACGAGCGTTAGATGAAGTAATAGTAATAGGTTATGGTTCGATTAAAAAGAGTAATTTAACAGGTGCGGTGTCTTCTATAAAAACGAGTGAGTTACAACAAACTCCTATAGTGTCAATTGATCAAGGTTTGGTAGGGCGTGCTTCTGGTGTTCAAGTTGTTCAGAATTCAGGTATACCCGGTGCAGTAGCATCTATACGTGTGCGGGGTAGCAGCTCTTTACAAGGAGGAAATGAGCCTCTTTATGTGATAGACGGTTTTCCTGTATATAATAGTTCTTTTGGTAATACAGGAGGTCAAGTTTCTTTAAGTGGTTTATCTACTATTAATCCGTCAGATATAGAATCTATTGAAATTTTGAAGGATGCCTCCGCTACTGCGATCTATGGAGCTCGTGCGGCAAATGGAGTAGTTCTTATAACTACTAAAAGTGGAAAAAGAGGGCATGATATGATTTCTTTTGAAAGTAGTTTTGGCTTCTCTCGGCTAAGTAAGAAAATAGATGTAATGGGTGCTCAGGAGTATGCTCAATTGGTCAATGAAGCGTATACAAATGATGGATTAAAACCGATCTTTAGTACCGACGCTTTGGCTAATATTGCAACCTTAGGTAAAGGGACTGATTGGCAGGATGAGATTTATAGGGAAGGTTTTTCTCAAAATTATCAATTAACTTTTTCAGGTGGAGATGAGAAAACGCAGTATGCTATAACAGGTAGTTATTATGATCAACGAGGAATAATCATTAATTCTGATTTTAAGCGTTACTCAACCCGATTAAATTTTGATCGTAAAATATCCGGACAGTTCTCAGTGGGAAGCCATCTCACAGCAAGTCACACAATTGCAAATTTAGTCCCTACCTCGACTACCAATCAGAGTGGTGTAGTGGTCGCAGCAATGAAAATGAATCCGATACAACCTATATATTCTGATGAATCAGCAGGTGTCTATACGGATACGAATACACCCGGGATTATTATTGCTAACCCTGTGGCAACAGCAAGAGAACTCAAGCAAAATAACGCAATATCCCAGTTTTTAGGTGATATTTATGCTCAATGGGAAATTATTAAAGACCTGAAATTAAAAGTAACATTGGGAGGGAATATTATGTATTACAAGGCAAATCAATATATTCCATCTGTTATATATCAGGGGCGAGTCCAAAACAGTGCTACTATAACTGTAAACAGAATAATAAATTGGTTGAATGAAAATACATTAACCTGGGATACTCAAATCGGAAAAGATCACTCTGTAAACATCCTAGGAGGTTTCACCATGCAACGAAACAATCGAGAAAACGTACAAGCTGCTTCCGCTCAGTTTGTCAATGATATAATGCTGTATAATAATTTGGGTTCCGGTGCTGTTTACAATGCCCCCTCGTCTAGTGCCATACAATGGAGCATAATCTCCTATTTAGCCCGCATTAATTATAATTTGAAAGATAGATATCTATTCTCATTGAACTCTCGTATCGATGGTTCTTCTCGTTTCGGGCAAAATAATAAATATGGTTTCTTCCCTTCGTTGTCAGCTGGGTGGCGCATATCTGAAGAATCATTCATGAAGTCATTAAAAGATATATTTCCCAATATAAAATTAAGAGGAAGTTATGGATTTACGGGTAATACTGAAATTGGGGTTTATGAATCGTTAGCAACATTAACTTCCAGTAAATGGATAATCGGAAATGAACAAGTATCCGGTTTTTATCCGGATAAAATTCCAAACCCGGATTTGAAATGGGAAAAGACAGGACAACTTGATTTCGGTTTAGATTTAGGCCTCTTCAATAATCGCCTCAGTTTAACTGTGGATTATTACGAGAAAAAAACAACAGACCTGTTATATAATGTTGTGATTCCAGGTACGTCAGGTTATCAAACGATGCTTAAAAATATTGGTAGTGTTAAAAACTATGGAACAGAATTTTCTATTGAAAGTAAAAACCTTGTCGGCGCATTTTCGTGGGATACTAATTTTAATATAAGCTTTAACAAAAACAAGGTTTTGGAGTTAGGCGGGGAAGAATTTAAAGAGTTAGCCCCATCTGCACAGAATTTAATGGGAATAACTTCTTTCCGTAGATTAGTGGTGGGAAAACCAATAGGTATATTTTATGGATATCGATTTGATGGGATTTTCCAAAATGAAGAAGAGTGCAAAGCACAGACATCTTCTACTTCACCTATTGGATTAGGGTTAAGGCGATATAAAGATTTAAATGGAGATGGAAAAATCGATGCCAATGACCGTGAGATATTAGGAAATTCCAATCCTAAATTTTTTGGTGGTATTTCAAACACATTTTCTTATAAAGGATTTGGACTGAATGTGTTTCTTCAATATTCTTATGGGAATAAGATATTTAACTGGAATGCTCTTGAATTAGAAACTCCAACTGGAGGAACAAACGTCTCAAAAGAACTGGTAAATAGATGGACTCCGGACCATCCAAGTACTATTTATCCTAAGGCTACGACAAACAGAACAATTCTGGTTAGTGATTATTTTGTGGAAGAGGGTTCTTATTTAAAACTAAAGACTTTGTCTTTATCTTATGGTTTTCCTAAACTGAATATTTCACATATTAGTGGTTTACGGTTGTTTGTTACAGCTCAGGATCTGTTAACCTGGACAAAATATAAAGGATTTGATCCGGATGTTAGCTTTAATGGAGAAGATGCACTGAGGCAAGGAGAGGATTTTGGTAGTTATCCGCAATCCAAAACTATTATGGTTGGATTAAAATTTGACATTAAATAATTAAAATGAGTTATATATCATGAGAAAAACGATATTATATTTATCATTCATCATTGCAATTTCATCGACAAACAGCTGTTCTTCTTTTTTGGAAGAAAATCCTGTCGACAGATTGGTTACAGGCAATTTTTATAACACACAAAAAGATGCTGAAGCGGCAGTAAATGCGGCTTACGGACAACTGGAAAATATCTATAATAGGCTTATGTATAACATGGCAGAACTTCCGACAGATATGATGAAAAACGGATTAGGAATGCCTAATGCTTATCTGCAGGATTTAGAATTTATGCGGTATAATTCTGAAAATACTTTTGTCCAGAGTATGTGGAATAGCTGTTATGTCGGGATTATGAAAACTAATACCGCAATCAATAACATTCCAATTATAACAATGGACATGGATTTTCAAGCACGTTTAATTGGTGAAGTTAGGCTCCTGCGTGCGCTTTTCTATTTCAATCTTGTCCGATTTTATGGTGGTGTCCCCTTGGTTACCAAACTGGAAAGTCTTAATGATGCATTAGGAAAACGTGCATCGAAAGGACAGATATATGAATTTATTATACAGGATTTACAGGAAGCTGAAAAAGTCTTACCTTTTAGATCAGGTTATGATTCAGCAAATGAAGGGCGTGTAACAAAAGGGACTGCTAAAATTTTGCTAGGGAAAGTTTATTTGACAATGGGTGATTTTACGGCAGCTAAAGAAAAGTTGGCAGAAGTGATAGAAAATGAAACAGCCTATGGCTATGGATTACATAAAGATTATGCAGCAAATTGGAATACAGAGACCGAAGCAGGTATAGAAGCGGTATTATATATCGAATATAAAAAAGCACCTTTACAACATAATAACGCTATGGATAATGCTGGTCCCAAATATTCAGTACCGGGAGGTAGTATTGGAGTAAACGGATCAAATGAAGCGGATATTCCTACCCAGGAACTTTATGACTCATACGATGAAAGAGATAAAAGAAGGCATGCCAATGTCAGATATACTTTTTATAGTATGATTGAAAAAGACTATGTTCAATCAAGAATTCCTTTGTTTGGAAAGTATTGGATAGATGGTGTATCTGCGACTAATCAATGTGATATCAATATGCATATTATCCGATATGCGGATGCCTTGTTAATGTATGCGGAAGCGTTAAATGAAGTAGGAGAGTCGGCTAAGGCTCATGAAGTATTAAACAGAGTAAGAGAACGTGCCTTTGGTGATGATTCCGGTAATTTCAATGATTTGTCAAAAGAACAATTTCGTTTAGAAATATTAAATGAACGTCGTTTAGAATTTCCTCATGAAGGGCATCGCTGGTTTGATCTTGTTCGTACAGGAACATTTATAGAACGGATGAAGGCACATGGTACTTATGAAGCTGGCGTTGCCGAAAGTAATAAAGTAGATATTGCAAATAATATCAAAGATTACATGATCTTAATGCCGATACCTCAGCGTGAAATAGATTTGAATCCGGAATTAGAACAGAATCCGGGATGGAATTAATCTAATAGATTATAGGGGTATATAGAATAATATATCCCTATAATTCCACTTTATAAAAAGATATAAAGGAAAGTATGAAAAAATATAGTGTATATCTTTTGGGCTTGAGTAGTCTACAGCCCATTATGGCTCAAGTCCAAACACCCAATATTATTTATATCATGGCTGATGATCATTCAGCACAGGCTATAAGTGCGTATGGAGGAATCCTTGCAGATATTTTGCCTACTCCGAATATAAGTAGGATTGCGCGAGAAGGTGTTAAAATGAATAACTGTTTTGTTACAAACTCAATCAGTACTCCCAGTCGTGGTGCTATTATGACCGGACAATATAGTAATAAAAACGGTATTTATACCTTGGATGATAAATTAGATCCGGCTTATCCCAATGTGGCTAAATGCCTTCGGAAGTCTGGCTATCAAACAGCTATTATTGGAAAATGGCATTTAGGAAATGAACCTACGGGGTTTGATTATTATAATGTTTTACCTGGACAAGGACGTTATTATAATCCTTATCTGATAGAAAAAGGGATGTGGGGTGATGATCCGCGAAGCGAACCCGAGGGTAAAAAAGAATATCAGGGACACTCTACAGATGTGATTACGGATGAAGCCATCCGCTTTATGGATAGAACAAGTAAAGATAATCCGTTTTTCCTGATGTGCCACTATAAAGCTCCACACCGTTGGTGGGAACCGGCAAAACGTTTTAAAGAGCTTTTGAAAGAAGTAAAAGTACCGGAACCTGAAAATCTATTAGATACTTATGAAGGAAAAGGTAAATATGCGGAGTTATTGACGATGAGTATGGAACATCTGAATACTCGTGACCTTAAAACAGAGATACCGGAAGAATTATCCAGAGACGAACTTCGCCGTTGGGCTTATCAGATCTATATCAAAGACTATTTGCGTTGTATAGCAGGAATTGATGAAAATGTAGGACGGATATTGAACTATTTAGATGAAAAAGGTCTGGCTGAAAATACAATCGTGATATATACTTCAGACCAAGGATTCTTTTTAGGAGAACATGGTTGGTTCGACAAGCGATTGATATATGAGGAAAGTTTGCGAATGCCTTTTCTTATTCGTTATCCAAAAGAAATTGAGGCAGGAGTTGAAAATAATGATATTGTTTTGAACATAGACTTTGCGCCTTTGTTTTTGGATTACGCGAATGTCGAAAAACCACTGTATATGCAGGGAGAAAGTTTCAGAGATAATCTCCGAGGCAGAACCCAAGAGAACTGGAGAAAGTCAATGTATTATCGTTATTGGATGCATGCGGAAGGAACTCATCATGTTACGGCACATTATGGGCTTCGTACCCATCGGTATAAGCTAATTTTCTATTACGGTCAATCCTTAGGGATGAAGGGGGCAAATGATAAACCACTCATTCCCGCGGAATGGGAGTTGTATGACCTGATGACGGATCCCTCAGAAATGAAGAATATATACGACGATCCTTCAAAAAAGGATTTGATCAATGATTTGAAGTTGGAATTATTACGTTTGAAAAGGCTATATGAAGATGAGGATTCTGCCTATCCTCAAATGAAAGAAGTTATTGATACATATTTCTGGTAAATAAAAATATATAATTATGAACAAGTACAAAACCGGTTTAATTCTATCCATAGGAATGTTGACTATCTCAGCTTTGTCAGCGCAAAAAGACGTGTCCTCTTTTCCTAATATTATTGTTTTTATAGCGGATGATGCCGGTATGGATTTCGGATGTTATGGTAATAAGGTGATTAAAACACCCAATATTGATAAATTGACGAGAGAAGGCATACGTTTTGAAAAAGCTTATCTCACCTCTCCTCAGTCCAGCCCTTCCCGTACCAGCATGATGACAGGAATGTTTGCCCATACTATTGGAACAGAAGATTTACATATCCCTATAGATAGTTCTACCTTAATGATGCCTCACTATTTTAAGAAAGCCGGATATTTAACCGGCTTTATGCAAAAAACACATTGGGGAAAGAATGGAGATAATCAATTTGACCGAATGTTGAATGATGGAGCGCTAATTAGCGGAAACGAACTTTCAAATGAGATATATAATAACTATACCCAGTTTGTTGAAGAAGCAAAAGATAAACCGTTTTTTTTATGGGTAGGCTTTTGGGATCCTCACCGGAGTTATAATCGTACTATTTGTCCTCAGGAAAATGATCCTGCAAAATTGATTGTTCCACCTTTTTTAGTTGATGGAGAAGATACAAGGAGAGATTTAGCCGATTATTATGATGAGATAACCCGCATGGATGGAGATATTGGACGAATGGTTTCTTATTTGGAACAAAAAGGAATTCTAGAAAATACGGTTGTGGTATTTTTAAGTGATAATGGAATGCCATTCCCCAGAGCTAAAGGAACATTATATGACTCCGGAATACAAACGCCACTAATTTTTATGTGGAAAAATAGGATACAAAAAAATGTAGTACATGATAATGGTTTGATCAGTACTATTGACTTAGCTCCAACTTTGTTGGAACTGGCTGGTGCGAAAATGAGTGATGAGGTTTATGGAAAAAGTTTTATGCTCATATTGTTTGATCATACAAAACGAGGACGTGACTATATCTTTGCTGAAAGGAATTGGCATGATACAGATGAATATATTCGATGTGTCAGAACAGAAAAATTTAAATTAATTTATAATGCATATTATGAGATCCCTCATGGGACTGCAATGGATTTAAGTTCAAGTTTAAGTTGGTATGAATTAAAAGACAAACAGCGAAAAGGGGAATTACGGAAAGAGCAAATGCAAATTTTTGAAGCTCCACGCGCAATGGTTGAAATCTATGATTTAGAAAAAGATCCGTATGAATTGAATAACGTGGCAGACCTGCAAGCATATTATAAAGAAGGGAGGAAAATGACTCAACTACTTGAGGAATGGCAAAAGGAAACAAAAGACCATCCTTGGTGGTGGCGGCGGAGGCCTGATCAAAGTGATAGAGTGACAGGTTTTCCTCTGTATCTCAAAAGAGGTGAATTTCTTGGGATTTAAGATATATTGTTTACCTTTGTGAAAGAAGTTATTTGAAGTGATGAAAAATGAAGCGAGGTAAAGCGGTTAAGTAGTTTCTAAATCATTACCTTCCGCTAAATACAGACAGTTCAATACTTTGTATTCTACCACATTTCTAAAAAAGCACTATTTTTGCCAAATGTACATTAACACAATGGATAATGGCCAATGACGAAATAAAACAGATATGGAAGGTACCTGAGCCCACCCTCAGGAGGCTGCCCTGGTACCTTGCCTTTGTAAAACTATTAAAAGGAAAAGGCGAGGCATATGTTTCTTCCACACAGATAGCCAAAGAGATTAATGTAGACTCCAGCCAGGTAGCCAAAGATCTTTCTTTTGTAAATATTACAGGGAAAACCAGGGTAGGGTATGAAATTAATACATTGGTTGCCGTATTGGAAGATTTTTTAGGTTTTACCATTCAGCATAAAGCGTTTTTGTTTGGAGTAGGAAGTTTGGGAGCTGCTTTATTGCAGGATTCAGGGCTTAGCCAATATGGATTGGATATTATTGCAGGCTTTGATACCCGTAGAGAATTAGCCGGGACTTCTATCAAGGGAATCCCTGTTTTCCATATAAGTGAATTTCCTGCCTGCCAGAAAGAACTAAATGCTACAATCGGCGTTATTACAGTTCCGGTAGACCAGGCGCAATCAGTAACCGACCATATCATTTCCGAAGGCATTAAAGCGCTTTGGAACTTTACTCCATTCCGTATTCGCGTACCCCGCCATGTCGTTGTACAAAATACATCTATGTATGCTCACCTGGCTGTTATGTTTAATCGTTTAAACCAACTTAATCGCAGAAATGAAAATTATAGCTGTGGGAATGAATTATGCAAACCACAATAAAGAGATGCATAATTCGTTAGAATTATCAGAACCAACTATTTTTATGAAATCCGATTCGTCGTTGCTGAAAGACGGGAAACCATTTTTTATTCCTGATTTCTCATCTGAAATTCATTATGAAACGGAGATTGTAGTGAAAATAGATAAACTGGGGAAGAACATTGCCGAACGTTTTGCTTATCGCTACTACAATGAAATAACGGTTGGGATTGATTTTACTGCGCGTGATATTCAAAACCGGCTACGTAAACAGGGATTGCCCTGGGAAATAAGCAAAGCTTTTGATAATTCTGCCGTGACAGGTAATTTTATCCCGCTTCATGAAGCCGGAGATATTAATAAGATTCCTTTCTGCCTGCATATAAATGGCGAAAAGGTACAAAAAGGAAATACGGCTGATATGATATTCCCCGTTGATAAAATTATAGCTTATGTGAGCCGTTTTTTTACGCTTAAGATTGGAGATCTTATCTATACGGGGACACCAGCTGGAGTTGGCCCCGTAAAAATAAACGACCATTTGGAGGGATATATCGGCGAAACAAAGCTGCTGGACTTTTATGTGAAATGATTGTAAGAAAATGCGTGTAGTCTTATTTTTACTGATAAGTTTTTGTTGCCTTATTTCCGTTTGGGCAAACGATAGCCGTTATGCGGATCAGTCTGTTTTGTCGTCTGGAAAGTGGGTAAAAATAAAGGTGGAACAAACAGGGATCTACAAAATAACGTACGATGACTTGAAGAAGATGGGATTTACCGATCCTTCCGCCGTTTCCGTACATGGATATGGAGGCTGGCCGTTGGATGAAGATTTCGGTTCAGGTTCCAACTATATAGACGACCTTCCTGCCGTGGCCGTATACAGAGGCGATGACTATCTTCTTTTCTATGGAAAAGGATCTGTAAAATGGGAATATAATGGTAATTATTCCAATACCTTTTTTCATACCAATAACCCCTATGCTACCTATGGTTGCTATTTTCTGACGGATGAAACAGAGGTAAAGGAGATGGAGAAAGGGCCGTTATTATCGGGGCAGGCTTCATTGAATATTACTGTTTTCGATGATTACAGGGTACATGAAGAAGAACTCTATTCAGTAAATAATTCGGGACGGGAACTATTTGGTGAATCGTTTGAAACCGGTGGTTCCAAAACGATTCCTGTTACGTCTCCTATAGCTAAAATCGAAGGTATTACCGATGCCGATGCTAAAATAATGATGCGCTTTATAGCACGCCCTAAATCCACTAATGGACAAGCAACACTAAGTATTAACGAACAAGAACTGATACAATTAAGCTTTCCGGTAATTAATAATTCCGGTAATAATTCGTATATAAAAGCTATTGACAGAGCCGACACGGCAACCTGGAGAGGAGAAAAGAACGAAACGCCCAAGGTGGTTGTATCCTATAATAAATCGGGCGACGAGAATGTAAGATTGGATTATATCCGCCTGCATGTAAAGCGCACGCTAAGGCAATATGGTGAATATACGTTTTTTCGCAGTATTCAATCTATTGGTAATGTAAGCCGGTTTGTTGTTGGGAATGCGGATAATAATACAGTTGTCTTCGATATTACTGACGGCGAGAATCCCAAGCTGATGGAAACCCAACTGAACGATGCAGAATTATCCTTCTCTATTCCGGCTGGAGATTTACGTGAATTTGTAGCTGTACAGATCAATCAAAACCTTTCCGGTTGGACAAAAGAAGAAAAAGACATCGACAATCAAAACTTACATGCCTGTCAACAAATAGACATGGTTATTATTGCAGCGGATGCTTTTCATGCACAAGCCGAACGTTTGGCAGAACGCCACCGGTCGAATAGAAAAGACAGTTTATCTGTTTTAGTAGTAAGCCCCCAACAGATTTATAATGAGTTCTCGAGCGGTACGCCCGATGCAACAGCTTATCGCCGGTTCATGAAAATGTTTTACGACAGGAATGACATTGAGGCAAAGAAACCAAAGTATCTTCTTCTTTTTGGTGATGGAGCCTATGATAACCGAAAGCTTACAGCTAACTGGAAACAGGTTTCTACAACAAATATGTTGTTAACCTATCAGTCGGAGAATTCACTTAGCTACTCTTCGTATGTTACAGATGATTACTTTGGAGCGCTTAAAGACGAAAGATTCACTTCCGGTCCTATTCAATTAGGTATTGGCCGTTTTCCTGTTCGTACGGTAGCCGAAGCTACAGCTGCTGTGGATAAAGTATTGGGTTATATGGATAATAAAGAAACCGGAGCTTGGAAAAACAGAGTTTGTTTTGTAGCTGATGATGGGAGTATGGCCGACGGATTCACCCTCGACCATATGAAACAGGCAAATGAATTAGGAGATTCCATTATCAGTAAAAATCACCCGGAATTTCTTGTGAATAAACTATTTTTCGATGCGTATAAGAAAAATGGGAACTATCCGGCTGTAAGAAGTAATATACAAAAACAACTGAAAGACGGTTTACTCCTGATTAATTATACCGGACATGGAAATACCCGTTCGTGGAGTGATGAAGATGTGTTAAACCAATCGGATATTGCGGGATTTACGTATCCCTATTTACCCCTCTGGATTACGGCAACTTGCGATTTTACCCGTTTCGACGATATACCCACTTCGGCGGGAGAAGATGTTTTTCTTAAAAAAAGCGGAGGAATCGCTCTTTTCACCACAACCCGAGTTGTGTTTTCAGGCGATAACTTTGTGTTGAACAGAAGACTGTTAACGGCCTTGTTTGAAAGAGACGAAACGGGCAAACGGCTGACACTGGGCGATGTGATGCGAAAAACAAAAGAATATACCAACGATAATAAGTTGAATTTTATCCTGATAGGCGATCCCGCTATGAAGCTGGCTTATCCGGAATATCATGTAAAGGTAACATCCGTTAATGGTAAACCGGTAAATGAAATTCCCGATTCTTTGAAAGCAATGGGCGTGGTAACGATTAAAGGGGAGGTAACCGATATTCAGGGCAATCCGGCTACCGGCTTTTCCGGTTCATTGGATGTAACTGTTTTAGACAGTAAACAAACAATCAAAACATTAGACAATAATAACCAGGATGCTACTTTTGAATTTACAGATTATCCCAGCACTCTTTATATAGGAAATCATTTGGTGAAGAATGGCGCTTTTGAATTTTCATTCGCTGTTACCGAACATATCTCTTATTCCAATGATTTTGGTAAGATGAATTTATATGCTGTTGATGAAAATTCGAGAATTGAAGCGCAAGGTAGTTATCAGAATTTCGTTGTAGGAGGAACGGCCGACAATCCGGTTCAGGATAATGAAGGGCCTGAAATCAGACAATTATATCTTAATGATACGGCTTTTGTAAGTGGCGATAAAGTAAATTCCACTCCCTTCTTGGTTGCCAGGCTCTGGGATGCTACGGGAGTAAATATCAGCAGCAGCACTGTTGGACATGATATTACATTGACCATTGACAACCCAACGACTATTCATACGCTTAATTCGTACTACAAACTACTGGCAGACGCTGAAGGAGAAGGTCTGATTACCTTTTCGATACCTGCTTTAACTCCGGGTTTGCATACGGCTGAATTAAAGGTTTGGGATATATTTAGTAATTCTACCGTATATGAGTTTACGTTTGTGGTGGATGAAGGGATAAAGCCGGTTATGTCGGATATTATTGCTGCGCCTGTCCCGGCGCGTATCAATACACAGTTTTACATCTACCACAATCGTCCGGGATCGAATATCCGTGTAAATGTAATGGTTTATGATTTAGCCGGACGGCTTATGTGGAAACATGAAGAACGGGGAACTTCGGATTGGGGTGTACCCTATGTTATGAACTGGGACTTAACAAGTACGAACGGAGTACGTTTACGTCCGGGAGTGTATTTTTATCGGGCTGCCATCAGCACAGATCATTCCAAAGAGGTTACCAAGTCGAAGAAATTAATAATTCTTGCACAATAATACAGTACAAAATCAGTTTATAGTGGTACTAACATAATATGGTTAAGATGACGAAGATAGTTAAAATAAATATGCTTATTAGTTGTATTCTTATAGTAAGCCAGGCTTCTGTATGGGCGCAGAAAGAAGATTTTTATCCGATTAATACAGCTGTAGCATCGCTATCTATAGCGCCCGATGCCAGAGGCGGCGCTATGGGTGATAACGGAGTAGCCACCGGTTCTGATATTGCTTCTCAATATTGGAATCCGGCAAAATATGCGTTCAATTATAGTAATGCCGGAATAGGATTGTCTTATACGCCATGGTTGCGTAAATTAGTAAATGATGTTGCATTGGCTTACTTATCGGGATTCTATAAGATCGGACAAAATGACAATCAGGCTATCGGAGCTTCTCTTCGCTATTTTACGTTAGGAGAAATCGCTATGCGAGCTAATGCTTATGAACCGCCATCCAATTATTTGAACCCCTATGAAATGGCACTTGATGTAAGTTATAGCCGTAAGTTATCGGAATCATACTCTATGGCAGTAGCTTTACGATATATTCGTTCGGATATGAATGACCGTGAAAGCGAAATGACTGCCGGAAATTCATATGCTGCCGATGTAGCCGGTTACCTTGAAAAATATGTCATATTAGGTAATACCGAAAGTTTGTGGACATTTGGTTTTAATATCTCAAATATCGGTACGAAAATATCTTATGATGGGGGAACAACCAACCAATTTATCCCAACTGTCTTGCGACTTGGAACAGGATTGCTCTATCCGTTGGATGACTATAACCGGTTAGGCGTTTTTTTTGATATTAGTAAATATCTTGTCCCTTCCTACCCTGTAAACAATGCTGCAACACAGGAAGAAGAAGAGGAATATCGTAAAAGAATAAAAGAATATAACGACATGCCTTTTATGACCGGTATATTCAAATCTTTTTATGATGCACCGGGAGGATTTAAAGAAGAATTGAATGAAATTAATTTCTCTCTCGGAGCCGAATATAGTTACAACGACCAATTCTTTGTAAGAGGTGGATATTATTATGAAAACCCCAGTAAAGGAAATCGTCAGTATTTCTCTGTAGGAGCCGGTTTTCGTATGAGTGTATTTCAATTAGATGCAGCTTATCTGATTAGTACTATACCGAGCAATCCATTGGATCAGACATTGCGTTTCTCACTCTCCTTCGATATGGACGGTATTAAAAACCTTTTCCGCTAATTAAATCAATGAAGATACGAGTTGGTTTTGGCTATGATGTTCATGCGCTTGTCTCTAATCGCGAATTGTGGATAGGAGGGATAAAGATTGAGCATACACGAGGGCTTCAGGGACATAGCGACGCCGATGTGCTTATTCATGCTATTTGCGATGCCTTGTTGGGAGCCGCTAATATGCGTGATATTGGCTACCATTTTCCGGATACGGCAGGAGAATATAAAGATATCGACAGTAAGATATTACTTCGCGATACCATGACATTGATCCGTAAAGCAGGATATGAAGTAGGAAATATCGATGCTACGATAGCCGCCGAACGTCCTAAATTAAATCCCCATATCCCGGCAATGAAACAAAAGCTGGCGGAAGTGATGCACGTTAGCGAAGAAGATATCTCCATTAAAGCCACCACTTCCGAAAAATTAGGCTTTGTAGGCCGGGAAGAAGGAATCGCAGCCTACGCTACGGTATTGATTGTTCGCCATTAGTTCTTAAAGAACACATGATTGTCTACCGCATCAATCGTAATCGGCTTGTTCTTATCGATTGTACCTCCCAATAGTTGTTTGGAAAGTTCGTTTAATACATACTTCTGTATCACACGTTTTACCGGACGAGCGCCAAATTGCGGATCATACCCTTCCTCGGAGATAAATTGAAGAGCGTCGCTTGTAAAGTGGAGCATAATACCGTTTTGTTCCAGCATCTTCTGAATACCTTCCAACTGTAATACCACAATCTCCCGGATTTCCTGTTCGTTCAGCGGCGTAAACATGATAATCTCATCAATACGGTTGAGGAATTCAGGGCGAATGGTCTTCTTCAATAAATCCATCACCTCGTTCTTTGTCTGTTCTGTGACGGTCTCCCGGTTCTGAGGCGTAATCTTCTCGAAGTTCTCACGGATCAGTGAAGAACCCATATTACTTGTCATAATAATGATAGTATTCTTGAAATTCACAACACGTCCTTTATTATCTGTCAGACGGCCGTCGTCTAATACTTGTAATAAGATATTGAATACATCGGGATGCGCCTTTTCGATCTCATCGAACAAGACCACCGAATACGGTTTCCGCCGGATCGCTTCCGTTAATTGTCCTCCTTCATCATAACCTACATATCCCGGAGGAGCGCCGATGAGGCGGGTAGCGCTGAACTTCTCCTGATACTCGCTCATGTCGATACGCGTCATCATATTTTCATCGTCGAACAAATATTCGGCCAAGGCTTTGGCAAGCTCCGTCTTACCTACTCCCGTAGTACCTAAGAAGATGAAGGACCCTATCGGACGTTTTGGATCTTGCATACCGGCACGGCTACGACGTACGGCGTCGGCTACGGCAGCAATCGCTTCATTCTGTCCTACCACTCGTTGATGTAGTTCGTCTTCCAGGTGCAACAGTTTCTCCCGTTCGCTCTGCATCATCTTATTTACTGGTATACCTGTCCACCGGGATACAATGTCGGCAATGTCTTCGCTGTCTACCTCTTCCTTAATCATAGCCGAAGTACCCTGCATCTGGTGTAATTGCGATTGTATCGATTCGTTTTCTTCTTCTTTGGCTTTAATTTTCCCATAACGGATTTCGGCTACTTTACCATAATCTCCTTCCCGTTCGGCTTTATCGGCTTCAAACTTCAGGTTTTCGATATCAATCTTGTTTTGTTGGATTCGGTTTACAAGCGCCCGTTCACTTTCCCACTGTGCCTTCTGTTTCTTTTCTTCTTCTTTTAAGTCAGCGATTTCCTTATTCAGTTCATCCAGTTTGGGTTTATCACCTTCGCGCTTGATGGCCTCGCGTTCTATTTCCAACTGTTTGATACGGCGGCTTATTTCATCCAATGCTTCGGGTACAGAGTCTACCTGTATACGCAGACGGGCTGCCGCTTCATCCATCAGGTCGATCGCCTTATCCGGCAAAAACCGGTCGGTGATATACCGCGATGATAGTTTAACGGCAGAAATAATCGCATCGTCTTTGATTCGTACCTTATGATGATTCTCATATTTTTCTTTCAATCCGCGGAGGATAGAGATAGAGTCTAATTCATCCGGCTCGTCTACCGTAACAACCTGGAAACGGCGTTCCAGGGCTTTATCCTTTTCGAAATATTTTTGATATTCATCTAATGTGGTAGCTCCTATCGAGCGTAATTCGCCACGCGCCAAAGCCGGTTTCAGAATATTGGCGGCATCCATGGCGCCTTCGCTTTTCCCGGCTCCTACCAAGGTATGGATTTCATCAATAAACAGAATGATTTCGCCATCCGATTTAATGACTTCATTGACTACCGCTTTCAAGCGTTCTTCAAACTCACCTTTATACTTAGCTCCGGCAATCAGAGCACCCATATCGAGAGAGAAGATTTGTTTCGATTTCAGATTCTCCGGCACGTCGGCGCGAACGATACGGTGAGCCAATCCTTCGGCGATAGCCGTTTTACCAACCCCCGGTTCACCTATCAATATAGGATTATTCTTTGTCCGGCGGCTTAATATCTGAAGTACACGGCGGATTTCATCATCACGTCCGATCACCGGGTCTAACTTTCCGTTTCGTGCACGCTCATTCAGGTTGACAGCATACTTTCCCAACGCATCATAGGTTTCTTCCGCCGACTGGCTGGTTACCTTATTTCCTTTACGCAATTCATCAATCGCCAGAAGTAATTCTTTTTCGTTTACACCGGCATCTTTCAATAGTTGCGAAGCCATGCTCTTTTCCGTCAGTAAAGCCAGGATAATGTGTTCAAGTGAAACATACTGGTCGCCCATTTTACCGGAATAATCAATCGCTTTCTGCAACACGGCATTTGATTCTTTAGAAAGGTAAGGTTCACCTCCCGACACCTTGGGGTACGAATCGATCTGTATATCCAATACTTTATTTACGTTTTGGATATTTACCCCAAGCTTTTGAAAGAGAAAATGAGCGATACTTTCTCCTGTCATAATGACGGCTTTCAGCAAGTGGGTCGTTTCAATTACCTGCTGGTCCTTTTGAGAAACCAACTGAACTGCCTGTTGAACCGCTTCCTGTGATTTAATTGTAAAATTATTTAAGTTCATATCGTTAGTATTTTTAATTTTTCCTTTTCGTTCTAATTGTTTTTACATAAAGCTGCAAAATAAATGCCAAATGAGGCAAATGACATTTTGGCTTAATGAATTTGTTTAATCCTTTATATTATATAACCATCCGTCCTGCATATTGTTTAGGCATTATACAAGGAACGCCACTAAAAATTATACTTTTGCAGATCCTAAAATGATAAAGTATGATAACAATCATCTCATCAGCTAAAACAATGACGGGCGTATCTAGAATAAATGCACCTTCGGCAACAGTTCCTCATTTTATAAAAGAAGCGAAAGAGATAGCCTTACATATGACACAATTTTCGGCAGAAGAATTAAGTCACTTATTGAAAATAAATTCCAAACTGGCTGCTGAAAACTATTTGCGTTTTCAACATTTCCATTCAGACGATAGTCCTTCGTTACAAGCCCTGTTAGCATACACAGGCGTAGTTTTTAAAAATATAAATCCCAACGATTTTTCTCCGGAAGATTTCTTATTTACGCAGGATAACTTGCGGATTGCCTCTTTCTGCTATGGGCTTCTCCGTCCTTTAGACATGATAAAACCGTATCGTATGGAAGGAGATGTGAAAATCCCGGAATTAGGCGATAGCAATATGTATACCTATTGGCGTGATAAGCAGACGGATACTTTTATTTATGATATCAAACAGGCGGATAATAGACTGGTAAACCTTGCTGCTATGGATATACAATCTGCTTTCCGGTGGAAGAGGGTAGAAGAAGAAACACGTATTATCACGCCCGACTTTAGAGTATGGAAAGGTAATAAAGCGCAAACAATTGTTATATACGCGAAAATGGCTCGCGGACAGATGGTACGCTATATCATAAAAAACCGTATTAACGATCCTGAAGAACTAAAAAACTTTTCATGGGAAGGATTCAGTTATAACGAAGAAATGTCGGGAAAGAATAACTGGGTTTTCTTGCAGAGCTAAGAAAAACACACACAATTTGAGCATTGAAAACCTTAACCTCCGTAGAAAAAAGGCGACGCCATTGCGAAGAAACAATAAAGAAGTTTTACGCCTGTTCCAAGTATAAAACCTGCAAAGGCGCCCAGCAACAAGCCGGCCAACATACCCAGGTACGAGAGAGGAGGTCCGGGAAGAGCAGGAAGTATCGAACCGGCAATACCAACCAAAAAACAGCCAACGGCCAAAACAATCAATACTATATCCATCGTCTGATACGGCTATATTTCAAGCGGCTAAGTTAAAAAAAAGATTATTACACACCGCATTCGTCAGCGATTCAGGAAGGGGGGAAAAGTTATTCTAAACCTCTTTTTCAAGAAGTGCCTATCTTTTTTCAAAAAGGTAGGCATGAAATTTTTAATATCCTGATGGATGAAATTATTTTAAAACAGATTTAAATTTTATCATTATGAACAAAATGAAATTAACAATGGTAGCTGTTTCAACTATATGATTTGTAAATTTATAAACATGATCGGTTAATTTCCGTATCTTTACGCGTTTTTATTGAAAGGTAGGAAGTTATAGTATGACTAATGAACATAATATTCTGATTAAAGGCGCACGCGTCAACAATCTCAAAAACATAGATGTAGAAATTCCCCGCGATAAACTTATTGTGATAACCGGATTGTCGGGAAGCGGCAAGTCGTCACTGGCTTTTGATACGCTGTATGCCGAAGGGCAGCGCAGATATGTGGAAAGCCTGTCTTCATACGCCCGTCAGTTTTTAGGGCGGATGAGTAAACCGGAAGCTGATTATATTAAGGGTATCCCTCCTGCTATCGCGATTGAGCAAAAAGTAAATACCCGCAATCCACGGTCTACGGTCGGTACGTCTACCGAAGTATATGAATACCTTCGTTTATTATATGCCCGTATAGGGAAGACTATATCTCCCGTGTCCGGACAGGAAGTGAAAAAACACCAGGTAAGCGATATTGTAAAATGGGTGCTGTCTTATCCGGAAGGGACACGTTTTGCCGTATTTGCTCCGATTATTCTGCCCGAAGGCCGTAGTATGAAAGAGCAATTGGAGATTTTACAAAAAGAAGGATATACCCGCCTTTCTATTGATGACGAGGTATATCGAATACAGGAAGTGCTTGAAAAGAAAGAATTGTTGTCTTCCCCCGTCATTGAATTATTAGTCGATCGGTTGGCTGTTTCAACAGATAAAATGTTGAAAAGCCGCTTAGCCGACTCAGCAGAGACTGCTTTCTTTGAAGGGCATGATACTTGCTTTATTCGCATTTATACATCCGAAGAGACCGTGACAAAAGAGTTTTCCAAAAAGTTTGAAGCCGATGGCATTGTTTTTGAAGAACCGTCGGATATGATGTTCAGCTTCAATAATCCGGTGGGCGCTTGCCCTGTGTGTGAAGGATTTGGAAAGGTATTAGGGATTGATGAAAACTTAGTGATCCCCGATAAAAGCCTTTCTGTATATGAAGGCGCCGTTGTTTGTTGGAAAGGCGAGAAGATGAGTGGATGGCTCCATGAGTTTATCAGGAAAAGCGATCAGTATAATTTCCCGATACATCGTCCGTATTATGATTTAACAGAAAACGAAAAATCTTTATTGTGGCATGGAGCCAAAGGGCTTCATGGTATCGACGACTTTTTTACGTTTGTAGAAGAAAATCTTTATAAGATTCAGTATCGTGTGATGCAGGCTCGCTATCGGGGAAAAACGACATGTTCCGCATGTAAAGGAAGCCGTTTGAAGCCACAAGCTTTATATGTGATGGTAGGAGGAAGGAACATTGCTCAATTGGTAACCCTTCCGATTACCGAGTTGAAACTCTTTTTCGATAATTTACAATTAGATGAAACAGATGCAGCCATAGCCAAACGATTGCTGACGGAGGTCAATAATCGTTTACAATTCTTACTCGATGTGGGTTTGGGCTATCTTACATTAGACCGTCTTTCTTCTTCTCTTTCCGGTGGAGAAAGCCAACGAATCAATTTAGCAACTTCATTGGGGAGTAGTCTTGTTGGTTCGCTTTATATCTTAGATGAACCGAGTATCGGTCTACATTCTCGTGATACGGACTTATTGATTAAAGTATTACGGCAACTACAGGCATTGGGTAACACCGTTATCGTGGTAGAACATGATGAAGAAATCATCCGTGCCGCCGATTATATTATCGATATAGGCCCTAAGGCCGGAAGATTAGGTGGCGAAGTAGTTTACCAGGGAGATATTAAAAACCTGCAGAACAATACAAATAGTTATACCGTACGTTATCTCACAGGCGAAGACCGGATAATGGCCCCGCCCTTTCGCCGGCCGTGGAATAATTACATTGAAATAAAAGGCGCCCGTAAAAATAACCTCAGAGGAATTGATGTAAAGTTTCCATTGAATGTTATGACGGTAGTTACGGGCGTAAGCGGTTCAGGTAAGAGTACATTGGTTCGTGATATTTTCTATGAAGGAGTGAGACATAAGATTGAAGACGCCGGCCGGACTAATATTGATTGCAAAGCGTTGACAGGAGATTTTCATTTGATAAAAGGAATTGAATTTGTAGACCAAAACTCCATTGGTAAAAGCTCCCGCTCCAATCCTGTAACCTATATCGGCGCATATGATGAAATCCGGAAATTATTTGCAGAACAGGCATTAGCCAGGCAATTGGGATTCTCTTCGGCTTACTTCTCTTTTAATAAAGAAGGTGGACGATGCGAAGAATGTAAAGGAGAAGGAAAGATTACGGTTGAAATGCAGTTTATGGCCGATATTTCCCTCGAATGTGATGTTTGCCACGGAAAACGCTTTAAATCGGATATATTAGAGGTCGAATACAAAGGGGCAAACATCTATGATGTATTGGAAATGACGGTAAATCAAGCGATCGAATTTTTCGGCGAATCAAAAGATAGTCAGCAAAAGAAAATCGTTAAACGTCTCAAACCTTTGCAGGATGTGGGTTTAGGATATATCAAACTGGGGCAAACCTCTTCTACTCTTTCCGGCGGCGAGAACCAACGAGTGAAACTAGCTTCTTATTTGGGACAGGAAAAGCAACAACCCACCCTGTTTGTATTTGACGAACCGACAACAGGCCTCCACTTCCATGATATCAAAACATTATTGAAAGCGTTCAATGCTTTAATTGAAAAAGGGCATAGCGTAGTAATTATTGAGCATAATATGGATGTCGTCAAATGCGCCGACTATATAATAGATTTAGGTCCTGAAGGCGGCAACGCAGGCGGTCAGTTAGTTTGTGCAGGCCGCCCGGAAGAGATCATCAAATGCACAGAATCCTATACCGGACAGTATTTGAAAGAGAAGCTGTAAGCCCCCTTCAGGGGGTTGGGGGTGTATTGAGGGGCATTTTGAGGGTTATTCGATATTTTTTTATTGTTTTTCGATAAAAATATTTGGTAGATTCAAAAAAAGTATTTTTCTTTGCATATCGATTAACGATAAATAATGATTGAATAACATTTAAACTTAATACCGATGAATAAGAAATTAGCTATCCTTTCCTGTCTGATTGTATTTGCCTTCGGCATGCAAACGGCATTTATATGCAAAGACTTCATAAGTGGTTTTGTCGATGGTTTTAACGATGGTTTTGCCGAAGGACAAGAACTGCGCTCAAAAGAGCGTTCCAAGCCTAAATCTTATATTACGCTGAAGGCGCATTTTATTCCCGATAGAGCAATTTCCGATACATTAATGATTTATAATGATAAGACAGCCGCCCAGATACCTGTGAACGTGGAAAAAATATCTATGGAAATGGAGGAGATACGGTATTCAATATATTATATGATCCCTTTCGGCCTATTATTGTTTGTCCTGATGATTGTTGCTTGTGTTCAGTTCTGTAAGCTAATAATGTCTGTCGCCAAATCAAAAATATTCGAATGGAGCAACGTAAGGCGATTAAGGTATATCGGCGGCGTTCTTATTGTGCTATTCCTGTTCGATTTTATGTTAGGGATTTCATTCTGGCTAAAGGCAAAAGACTATGTTTCATTTTCCAATTACCGTTTGGATCCGGAATCAGATGCTCTTTTTTTAATCTTGGGATTATTTTTCCTGTTAATAGCCGAGATATTTGCTAAAGGATTGCGTCTGCAGGAAGAACAGGAATTAACGATATAAAAAAGTAGGGAATGTCAATAATCGTAAATTTAGATGTAATGATGGCTAAGCGGAAAATCGCATTGGGAGAATTGGCCGAACGTATCGACATCACGCCAGCCAACCTGTCAGTCCTGAAAACAGGGAAGGCAAAGGCAATCCGGTTCTCTACGCTTGAAGCAATCTGTAAAGAGTTAAACTGCCAGCCGGCAGACATCCTGGAATATAAGCCGGATCAATAAGGCCCGGCCGGTCATTACAACTTCATAAACAATCAATTGCAAGCGTAATAATTTCGCCTGCCAGCCAAAAGTATGTTCAAAAAATAATAATATAAACTATTTTAAATTAATGAATCATGAAAAAGTCAGTAGTAAAATTAACAGTTGTTTTAGTTACCTT
>JAISDJ010000206.1 GCA_031264865.1 Tannerellaceae bacterium
TATATGCCTGCGAATCAGGTAGTCGGGCGTGGGGATTTCCTTCACCCGATAGCGACTATGATGTACGTTTTATTTATGTTAGACCCCAAAATGAATATTTAAACATCAATGAGCCGAACGATATTATTGAATTGCCTGTAAATGACGTGTTTGATATTGGCGGGTGGGATTTGCGCAAAGCCTTACGCCTATTTGCTAAATCCAATGCAGTCCTTTTTGAATGGTTACAATCGCCCATTATATATAAACAGGATACCCGTTTTGTAGATGAGTTGAAAAGACTGGTGACTGATTATTTTTCGTTAAAAATGGGAGCCAATCATTATTTAGGCATTACAAAAGGAGCATGGAAAGAGATGCAAATCAATGAAGTCAGGCTAAAGAAATATTTTTATTGCTTGCGTCCGATTTTGGCGGCATTGTGGATTATTGAAAAGCGGGAGATTCCGCCAATGGAATTTTCCCGGTTAAGAACGTTAATGATGGATTCGGAATGGCAAAGTACCGTAGATGAATTGCTTCGTATCAAATCCGGCGCAAACGAAAAAATGCTGATACAACCGGTTCCATTATTGCAAACGTTTATCGAAACGCAGATAAACTATTGCGAAGCACATTTACCGGATGCCAATCAAGAAATTCGGAGTATCGAGAAGTTAAATGTTTTATTTAGAGAACAATTACATGACATTTGAACAAGTACATAATAATCAACAGGTTTTACTGCTGCAATGTATCAGCGGGAGTAAAGCCTATGGTTTGGATACGCCACAAAGCGATACTGATATCAAAGGCGTTTTTGTATTGCCAAAAGAAGATTTTTACAGTTTGCAATCTATCGAACAGTTCGCAAATACAAGTAACGATATCGTTTATTATGAATTAAAAAGGTTTATTGAACTTTTACTCAACAACAATCCGAATATCCTGGAACTGCTTAATACACCCGAAGACAAGGTCTTGTACCGTCATCCGGTGATGGATTTGATAAAACCTGAAATGTTTTTGTCAAAACTATCCTTTAATACATTTGCAGGCTATGCCAAATCGCAAATCCATAAGGCAAAGAGTCTTAATAAAAAGATTTTCAAACCCATGGATAAAGAACGAAAAAGCATTTTGGATTTCTGTTTCATCATTGAAGGTTACAATTCGGTACCGGTAAGAGAATGGTTGCAAAAGAAAAGATTTATTCAAGAAGAATGTGGGTTAATAAACGTTCCCCATTCCCGTGATGTTTTTGCAGTTTTTCATCAAAGTCAAGTTGACGAACCGTTGCGTGGTATTTGTTCGGACAACGACGGCAATGAGGTCCGTTTAAGTTCCATTCCAAAACAAATTGAACCCTTGGCGTTGATGTCTTATAACAAAGACGGTTATTCCACTTATTGTAAGGATTATACGCAATATTGGGAATGGGTGGAAAAACGCAATGAGACCCGTTACCGGAACACCCTTGAACAGGGTAAAAATTATGATACAAAAATATGATGCACACATTCCGTTTGCTCAATATGGCGGAAGAAATCGCTGTGAATAAGCAAATTAATGTTTTTCGAAAAGACAGGGATTTTCTTTTAAAAATCAAAAACGGCAAATTTCTTTATGAGGAACTGGTGGAAATGACAAACGAAAAAATAATACGAATTGAAAAATTATTTGCTTCTTCGGATTTACCCAACCAACCGGATTCATTCGAGATAAATAAGCTTTTGGTAAGAATGAGAGACTATTTGTATAATTAAAAACTTCAAACCATGTGAATACGGGCATTATTTGGTTGGTAATTTTAATTTCATCTTTAAAATGTGCAATTTAAGTAAAATGAATTGTTTACCTTTACAAGTAGGATAACTATTTGATGTAAAAGTGAAGACGAAAAAAAAACAGATTATTGATCTATGGAAAGATGCTTTTGGCGACTCCGATAAATTTATGCGTTTATACTTCGATAGAGTTTATCGTGATGAAAATGCGTTAGTTATAGAGAAAGAAGGGAAAATCCTATCGTCTCTGCAAATGCTTCCATATACAATGACTTTTTATGGAGAGGAAATAAGCGTTGCCTATATTTCCGGAGCCTGTACGGCACCTTCCGAACAAGGAAAGGGATTAATGAAGCGACTCCTGCAAGACGCTTTTTATGAAATGCAACAAAGAAATATTGCTTTAACGGCTTTGATACCTGCAGAAAAATGGTTGTTTAATTATTATCGTTCGCAAGGATATACCGAGGTTTTTGAATTTTCAATGAAAGTATACACACGCCAGGAGTATATAGTACCTGAAAAAGGATTGATAGCCTTACCGATAGATGGTGATCCGGATGATGATGTATATGCCTTTTTTGATAAGAAACTACGTGAACGACAAATATGTGTTATGCATACTTATGATGATCTGGTTACTATTCTTAAAGACTTAAAAATATCAAAAGGGAAATGTTTTGTAGCCTATACGTTAGATAGACGGCCTGTTGGCATTGCATTTGCTTTATCTCCAAATAAAGATAGTATCCCGGAGAATGTATTAATCAAAGAGATTCTTTTTGAAAATGAAAAAGTAAGACAGCACTTACTTTTTGAGATAACGAAACATTATAACGTATTTAAAGCAATATACCGTATTCCTTTTTATGACGGCGGTTTTATAACTTATCCTTATGGTATGGCTCGAGTTATAGATACGGAACGTATTATCCGGATATGGTTAAAAGCTCATCCTGAAAGCCATGTTTCCATTTCTGAAATGGAACGAATGGATATCAAAGCGCTTACTTCTCATTTGTTTGATTATCCGAATAAAGCAGCTTATATGAGCTTGATGTTAGATTAAGTACGTTTTATTTAGTTAGGTTGTAATACTTTAGCTTGTTGTATAAGGTTTTTCTGTCTATACCAAGCATACGGGCTGCAATCGTTTTATTATTTCCTGATTCGATGAGCGCTTTTTGTATCAGTTCTTTTTCATGTGCGTCATTACGTAATGAAGTACCTTCTATAAGGGTTGAAGGAGAGGCCATTATATCCTTGGGCAAATCTTTTATTGTTATATACCGTTCGGTTGCTAATAAAGTTGCATATTTCACGGCATTTTTCATTTGTCTTAAATTCCCAGGCCAGTGATAAGATTGGAATAATTCTATCGTTTCAGGGGCAAAGCCTGTAATGTCTTTCTGTAAATCCTTATTAGCCAAACTTAGAAAATGATCGGCAAATAGCATAATATCATCTTTCCGTTCCTTTAAATCAGGAATACGGATCGCAAACTCGTTGATACGATGATATAAATCTTCTCTGAAGTCTCCATTTTTAATTGCATTTTGCAGATTTTCATTTGTAGCGGAGATTAATCGTATATCTGTTTTTATTTCTTGATTACTGCCTATCGGTTTAACTTTGTGTTCCTGTAATGCACGAAGTAACTGAACCTGTACTTCATACGTTAAATTTCCGATTTCATCAAGGAAGATAGTTCCTCCGTGAGCTGTCTGGAAAGCTCCGGTTTTATTATCAATTGCGCCGGTGAAGGAGCCTTTTATATGACCGAAAAATTCGGATATAGCAAGGTCTTTTGGGATTGCTCCACAGTCGACCGCTACAAAAGGGGCTTTTTTTCGGCTACTTTGTTCATGGATGCACCGGGCAACCAGTTCTTTTCCCGTACCACTTGAGCCTGTGATTAATACAGACATATCCGTTGGAGCTACCAATCGTACATATTCATACATTTGACAGGCAATCGTACTTTGTCCTTCTATATATTCTTTTGATGGAAAATCAGGTGGTTCTTGTGTTTTTGAGGTTGTAACAAGTTCGTTTATTTTGAGTAATAAATCATTCTGATTTATCGGTTTGGCTATGTAATCGGAAGCTCCTTGTTTCATGGATTGTACGGCCGTTTGAATATCCGCATAGCCAGTCATCATAATTAACGGCACAGAGCGCTCTGTTCCTTTTAACCATTTTAGTAAATCAATGCCATCACCGTCTGGAAGCCGGAAGTCGGATAAAAGTAAATCGTAACTTCCTACTTCTATTTCTTGTTTTGCATCGGAAACAGAACTTACAGCTTTTACTACAAAGTTTTTCTTTTTTAACCAGGTAGAAAGCATCAATGAAAATGTAATGTCATCTTCTATGATAAGAATATACATGGCATATCTACTCCTTTTGTGTCACAAAGGTAGTGTAAATGTATTAAAAATCTAAAAAATATAAGACAAAACGACCTGAAACCATACAAATATACCTTGTGTTGGTTTCAGGTGTTTTTTTGGTTACTGTCTTAATGATAGTAACTATTGTGATGGGTTAGTTAAAAGTTTCTTAGTACAAATATCAATATTAAACGGAAATAAACACTATCAATTATGTGCACAATCCTTTCGACAATGTTGCATAATTAGCAGAATTATCATACATTTACGCTGCGAAAAAGATTTTATATGAAAAAAAACCTACTTGTTGCATTTATTTACTTGTTAACTGCTTTAAATAATCAACTATTTGCATATTCTGATACACAGGGTATGATAACGTATCTTTTTACTCCCGAACATGGCTTATCAAGCACAAAAGTAACAACCATTTTACAGGATAATACAAATTTTCTATGGATTGGCACTGAAGATGGACTCAATCGGTTTAATGGTTATGACTTTACCGTCTATAAAAACCAGCCGGGCGATTCGTTGTCTCTCATAAGCAACCATATCACAGCCCTATTCCAGGATTCGGGAAATCGTTTGTGGGTAGCTACCATTGCCGGCCTTGAATATTACGACCTGGCTTGCGACGGATTTATAAGTGTTTCGCTAAACCTGCCCGACGAGGTGATAAAAAACAATCAATGTAACGATATAATAGAGGATAGCCGTGGAAATTTATGGTTTGCCGTTTCAGGATATGGGGTCGTTTGTTATTAGCCTGCTACCGGAGATATTTTTATTCTCGCTCCTTCGGAAGCGTCTTCTTCCCCGTCCCTGTGTAGTTTGTATATTGAATCAGTAGAAGAAGACAAGGAAGGAAACTTATGGTTTGGCTCGCAGGATAATGGAATATCCGTGTATAACCCCACTACCCGAACATTTCGCAACTATAACACGGCAAACCATGCCTTGCCTAGCAATGCTGTCTTCGATTTATGCCTTCGTTCCAACGGCGATATGCTGATTTCTACGTTACATAGAGGGCTTTCAATCTATGATTCGAAAAAAAAACAATTTATTTCTTATCCGGAGGTATTTGACAAACTGAATATTCGTTCCGTTTTCTGTGCCAATGAAGATTTGGATGGAAATATACTTATAGGAACAGAGGGAAAAGGGGCCTTTGTCTTCGACCCTGAGGAAAGAGAACTGAAACAACATCCCGTATTTAAAGAAATGATGGATGAGATAGGCGATTCCAAAGTCCATAGTATATACCGGGCTAACTATAATTACATCTGGATGTCACTGAGTTATCAAGGTGTTTTTGTAATGGGTTATGAAAATACAGGTTTTAAATCGCTTAGAAAAATTAACAATGAACCCAATTCATTAAATTACGGACAGGTAACAGGCATAACAACCGACAAGGAGAAAAACATATGGATTGCTACCGACGGGGGAGGGCTAAACCACTATAACCCCCAAACAAAAAAGTATACGCATTATACCTACGACCCGAACGATCCGCTATCAATTTCAGACAATGCCGTAGTGAGTGTATTCTGCGATAGTAAGAACAGGGTATGGGCCGGAACGTATATAGGCGGATTATGCCTTTTCAACAGGAAAAACAGTACGTTTACGCATTTCAGAGCGGAGAAGGGGAATGCAAATGCCTTACAGTCTGATTTTATTAAAAATATTCAGGAAGACAAGCACGGGAATCTCTGGCTTGGTACCAATGGGGGAGGATTAACCCGCTTTGACCCTGAAAACAAGGTATTTCGTACGTTTCGAAGCGCCGAAAACAGAGGGTTGGTGAACGACCATATTGTTATTCTTTTCATCGATAGTAAAAACCGTTTGTGGATTGGCACTTACTTTGGCCTGAGCTGTATGGATATTGATATCGAATCGTTTGCTTTTTTCGACCGGAGTAATGGCCTTAGCAGCCTGTCGGTATTTTCGGTTGCCGAGGATGCCGAGGGTACGATATGGGTAGGCACTGCCGATGGATTGAACAGATATAATCCCGAAGATAACACCTTTACAAAGGTATATCCGATACATCGCGAGTATTATAACCCGGTGGTTAATGGCATACTTACGCATAAAAGTAAGGATCAATTATGGTTGAGCACCAATCATGGTATTGTAAGATTCTCTCCGAACACAGGGCAACTTAACAGTTATTTATTCAATAGTGGGCTGCAAAGCAATGAGTTTTTATTAGGTTCCTATTATAAAAGCCCTGAAGGCGAGATGTTCTTTGGAGGAGTGAATGGTTTGAATGCGTTTTATCCGGATGAGGTTTATGAAGTTCCTGCTACTCCTAAGGTACATATAACCGGTTTGAAAATATTTAATGAACAAGTATCAATCAATAAGGAAATAGATGGACAGGTTGTACTTACCCAAAATATTGAAATAGCTAAAAAAATCAAATTGAAGCAGAGCCATAAGAATTTTACACTTGACTTTGTCGCCATGGGAATTTTAGACTCGTATACAACGATCTATTCATGTAAATTGGAAGGCTTTGATAAAGGCTGGACCAACTATAATTATACGCACCGGAGCGTAACCTATACAAACCTGAATCCGGGGACCTATACCTTCCGTATAAAAGCCAGCAACAACCCGAATGTCTGGGAGAATGAAGAAACATCCTTGATTATTGAAATTGAACCTGCCGTCTGGAATACCTGGTGGGCTAAATCATGCTATGTTATTTTAGTATTAGCCCTTTTGTCTTTAATAGCAAAATTTGTATATGGAAAGTTTAAGGTAAAGGATCAATTACGCATAGAGCGTATCAAATTGAAGCAACAAGAAGAACTCAGTATTGCTAAAGCTGACTTTTTTACGAATATCAGTCATGAGTTTCGTACGCCGATTACATTAATAATCGGGCCGTTGGAACGGTTGTTGCACGACGAAGAAGATGAAGGGAAAAGAAAAACGGAATCCCTTATCCTTCGAAATGTAGAGCGTCTTCAACGGTTAATCAATCAGATACTTGATATAAATAAGATTGAAGACGGAAGAATGAATTTGCATGTAGAACCTATTGAACTTGTTTCTTTCGTTACTACTGTTATAAGCCCTTATGTAGAACTTGTAAAACAAAAACATATATCATTAACCTGCACATGGGATCCCAATAGTATCAATATTTGGTATGATTGCGATATGCTTGATAAGTGTTTGAATAATTTACTGTATAATGCCTATAAATTTACGCCTGAAAATGGTAAAATACAGATAGATATCCGATTGACTGATAAGGGCACTATTTTGTTATCAATTAAAGATACGGGAGTTGGAATAGATGAAGAGACTAAAAAACGCATTTTTGACCGCTTTTATCAAGGACAGAGCAATCAAAATATGGGTACAGGAATAGGTTTACATCTAACGAAAACAATTGTTGAATTACATAAGGGGCAAATTTTAGTGGAAAGTGAACCCAATGTCGGTAGTACGTTCAGTATTGTTATTTTACCGGGAAATAATCATTTTTTGCCGGAAGAGATGATGAAAAATAGCGAATTGTTGGAAAGAGGAGATACTATAAAAGATTTACTATCAGAATCAGTCTCTAAAAGAGAGAATAAGGACAACTCCAATCGCCCCGTCATTTTACTTGTAGAAGATGATGCGGATATGCGTACGTATATCCGGCAGGAATTAGAGAACCAATATCAGGTAGAGGAGGCTCCGGACGGTAAAAAAGGGCTTGAAAAAGCGCAGAAAATGATTCCTGACCTGATTATTACCGATGTAATGATGCCAGAATTAAACGGGTTTGAGCTTTGCCATATATTAAAGACCGGGCCTACTACCAGCCATATTCCGGTTATCATTCTTACAGCGCAAGGCAGTATGGAGCACCGCCTGGAAGGGTTGGAAACGGGAGCAGACAGTTATATTGCCAAGCCTTTTTATACAAGGCATTTGAAAATCCGTATTGAGAAGCTGATAGAGCTTCGCAATAAGATGAAAGAGCGGTTTAGTAAATCCATCAATATGAACGCCCGGGAAATAACACTTACGAGTGTAGACGAACGCCTGTTGCAGCATGCCATTGATTATGTACGTAACAATATGGAGAATCCCGAGTTGAGCGTAGAAGATATGAGTAAAAAATTGGGATTAAGCCGAACGCATTTACACCGGAAATTAAAAGCGCTGACAGGGCAGACACCTGTAGATTTTATTAAAATGATTCGGATGAAACAGGCTGCTTATTTGCTTAGCACCGGCAAATTAAGCATTTCGGAAGTAGGATATAAAATAGGATACAGCACGCCTTCCTATTTTAGCAGCAGCTTTAATGCTTATTTTGGAATGTCGCCTTCTGCCTATATGGATGAAAAGATAAACGAAAAGGGAGAAGAAGAGGAAAACAGGCTGGAAGAATGTTCATAAATTGGTGTATCTTATTTCCATGCCACGGAGATTTTCGTTTATTTGTCCGTTGTTGTAGGCTAACTGTCCGTTTACATAGGTTTTCCATACGGTATGTCGGAAGGTATGCCTTTCGAAGGGCGACCAGCCGCATTTATAAAGGATGTTGTCTTTTGTAACTGTCCATGCTGTATCTGGATCTATTAGTACGAGATCAGCATAATAGCCGGGGCGAATGAAGCCACGACGGTCTATATGAAATAATTCGGCCGGTAAATGAGCCATTTTTTCCACTACTTTCTCATAAGTGAAGATTCCCTCAGACGCCATTTCCAACATAGCGGCTAATGAATGTTGAATAAGCGGGCCGCCGGATGCGGCAGTTAGGCAATTACCTTCTTTTTCTTTAGGCAGATGAGGGGCATGGTCGGTTGCTACAATATCAATGGTATTGTTATTCACGGCTTCTCTCAAGGCATTGCGGTCGGCTGTTGTCTTTACAGACGGATTCCATTTGATACGATTTCCGAACGTTTTGTAATCTTCGTCGGTGAACCATAAGTGGTGTACACACGCTTCTGCGGTTATTTTCTTATCATTCAGTGGAATATTACCATTCAACAAGGATAATTCTTTTTCCGTGGAAAGGTGCAAGATATGAAGGCGCGAATGGAGGCGGGTAGCTAATTCTACCGCTTCCGACGAAGAAGCATAGCAGGCTTCCTCACTTCGTATTTTACTGTGAAACGTTATATCCAGATGATCGCCATATAGATTAGTGTAGTAATTTATATTGTGTTTAATAATGTCTTCTTTCTCGGCGTGGATGGCAATTAACAGGCCTGTTTCGCCAAATATCCGTTCGAGTGTTTCTTTTTTATCTACCAGCATATTACCGGTAGAAGAACCCAGAAACAATTTCACCCCAGGCACTCTTGCCTTATCTAATTGGCGTATTTCTTTTATATTGTCGTTCGTTCCCCCAAAAAAGAAAGAATAATTGGCTACGGATACTTCTGCGGCCCGTTCCAGTTTCCAATTCAAATGATCCAGGGTAGTTGTTTGAGGCTTTGTATTGGGCATATCCATAAAGGTAGTCACTCCACCGGCTACTGCCGCACGGCTTTCGCTTGCAATATCGCCTTTATGCGTAAGCCCCGGTTCGCGGAAATGTACCTGGTCGTCAATGATTCCGGGCAGAAGCCATTTACCGGTGGCGTCAACTATTTCGGTATCGCCGTCGTCCATTAGTTGCGCGGAAAGCTCCCCTTCATAAACAGCTGCAATTTTATCTCCTTCAATGTATACAGAACCTGTAAACGAACGCCCTTCATTAATAATACGGGCATTTTTAATGACTGTTCTCTTCATCTGATTTCTTTTTTCCGGGGATATTTATGAAAGAAGCTCCACCATTTTAATTGTAAAACACCAAACAAAGCTTCTCCGAATATGGATGAATTCATCTTGGAAACACCTAATACACGATTTACAAATACAATCGGTACTTCTATCAGTGTAAAACCGTATTTGAATGCGGTGAATTTCATTTCTATCTGGAAGGCATATCCCTTAAAATGAATCTTATCCAAACCGATCGTTTCAAGTACTTCGCGACGGTAACATACAAAACCGGCTGTAGTGTCTTGTACCTTCATTCCGGTAACCATCCGTACATAAACAGACGCAAAATACGACATCAATACCCGCCCCAGCGGCCAATTCACCACATTTACGCCATTTACATATCTTGAACCAATAGCCACATCTGCCCCTTTATCCGTACAGGCAGCGTATAAAGCAAGCAAGTCGTTCGGATTGTGGCTAAAATCGGCGTCCATTTCAAAGATATAATCATACTTACGTTCGATACACCATTTGAAACCACATATATAAGCTGTGCCCAATCCTTGTTTACCTTCTCTTTCAACAATAAAAAGACGCTCCGGAAATTCGGTCTGCAAACGCTTTACAATAGCCGCCGTACCGTCGGGAGAGCCATCATCTACAATCAATATATTGAACATTTTAGGTAACCCGAATACCGTTCGGATAATATTTTCAATATTTTCTTTCTCGTTATAGGTAGGAATAATTACAATACTATCAGGCATAAAAAACTCTTATTTGTCAGATTGATAAGGCAAAGGTAGATAATTTAATTGATTTATCAGTAGTCTGAGTAGTTATTAAAGTAGTCAAAGCAACCATGTTTCAGGGTCGCCAAGGTGATCAAACAAGATGGCTATTTGCAGTGGGCTATATATACGTTGTCGGTGCATGTAGCCGGCTTTGAGCAGTTCGGCGTATAGTTCTTCGTCTCTCAGAATCCGGCGGCTTAATTGGCGCGAAGCCGATTCCGGTAATATATCGGGAAAATAGAGCAGAGCTAGCTCCTGATGTGTGTAAATTGTTTTTTTATTTTTCATACGCTGTCTTATTTATGCATTAGAGAATAAATTCTTTATACTCGTGTGAGTGTGAAGATTCGTAAGAATCTTTTTTTGTACTCTCATTAGATAGTAGTTTGTATTTCACACAAGGTAAGTATTACGAACCTGTTAAACACGGTTTTATCAAAGAAACCACGTTTAACCAACCCTTGTGTTATTTCATCTACTAGTCTCATTGTAGCCATATATATATCATTTTAATAACACAAAGATAATTGGTTTGTCTGTTATTTCATAATTATTTATGTTAAAAATATACGGTATGCCTTTCTTTTTTTGCCTATTATAATTAGATTATGTGTAAAAGTCTATTAATGAAAGTAATATATTGCAGTAGATAAAATAGGGTTATTGTGCCCAGGCTTTTTTAAAAACGGTATGCCCTTTTGTGAAATAGGTAAGCATGATTTTTTGATTTCTTTTGAAGCATTCTTGCAAAAATAGTCTGTAAGGCAATGATCTTTAGTAACTTCGAAGAAGGTAAGTTATACTATAATTTATATTTATAGTATTGATTTTTAGCTATAATATAATGAAAAATAGCCAACATGCCATGTTTTCGATTGCGGCTTGATGGTCGGTTATAATAATCGGTTTACCTGTTAAATCGGGTGGTTTCCTTATTGCCGGAACTATCACGAAGGATCTTCAGCTTTCAGTCTGTTTACAAGTAATTGACTTACTGAATGTAATCCTGAAAGCTGAAAAAAAAATGTTTGCATGAATGTGTTAGTCCCGAACTCAGATTAATTTACTATTTTATTAACCTACAACTTCATCCGGTACTTTCCGGCTGGAACCTGTACCGTATAAATGCCGTTTTCCGATGATCCTTGTAGTTTTGTGCCCGGTTGTTCTATTTCAGATAATTCGGGTTGCCTATCTCCGGAAACAGGTATAGCCAAGATGATTTCTCCGGAAGTAGCCAGTTCGAAAATATCATTACTGCTGCGATTCAATGATGCTTGCACATCCGCATCTTTTGACGTTATGCTCCACTTTTCCCATGCCAGGAATCGGCCGTTACCAAGGAAAAGACATTCCAATGCACCATTGGTTTCTCCTATTACCGCGTAATTACCTTTGAACTGCATATTGCGGTATGAGATATCAGGATCATCTGATGCGCTGTTGAAGATGTAATCTGTTCGTGAAGCCGATTGCACTGTGATTCCTACAAAATTGCCCGTATTGCCAAAGTAATCAACCGACCGAATCGATGATCCTTCCATATAAGTGTAGGGTTGATAAACTGCTACAAACGGACGATTCCATGCTTCGCCTTTTTGTCTTACAATAAGCGTTGGCAATGATTTTCCGAGTAACTCTTCCGGTGTGGAACCTTTGTCAAAAGCATTGGATTTGGGCGACACAACATCAAAAATGGTTCTTCCCGGGTACCCTTTCATCCACATATCTACTACCACATCTTCCTGCTGTTCGAGGCCGATGTGGAATTGAGCCTTGAAATCTTGATCGTAATTCACGGTTTTCTTGTTTTCGAAATAATTGTAACCGTTCATATCACCTGCCTCAGACGAGAGTTCCTTCGTGGGTAACAATAATAGTTTTTGTCCCGTAGCGTTTGTCACATCAATATCTCCGCCAATGCTATGGTACAGGTATTCGTGCTTGAGGTCTTTACCGTCATTACGCGCCGAACGGAAAATATCCACTACATAAGCCGACTTTTCGCCGGTACGGATAATACTGGTGAGGCGATCTTGGTGGGCATCCGTTTTTGGTTCGAGGAAGCCAACCCTTGCAAAACTGACTTTATCGGCCGGAAGGAGATTTTCTCCATGTGCCGGATAACACGAAAGCAGTTGATAAGGATGGTTGCTCCGCATCATGCCGTAGTCGGATTTACCATCAACAATCACTGTATTATGCGCCGGAAAGCGGGCATAGTATTCCTGGTTGTCGCGTGTACCGTAGGTTATACCATACGAACTTTCGGGAGCCAACATTAGTCCCTTGCCGTACATTTCGAGCGATATGCCATTGGCATGGGCATGGTTTCCGTAGGCGCCCGTTAACGTGAAAGCCATACCGTCTTGCCTGTCGCGACCGTTGCGCTGTATTAGCCAACTGACATTGGGCGCATAGTAAGTATCGCAAATAAGATGATCGTAAGTGACTTTCGCCGGAGTAATATCCATGAGTTTATCGACATAGAAGAACAACGAGAACATGTCTTTGTTTTCGCTACGGTTGTAGGCGCTGTCGACGATCAATTTAGAGAGCACCTGCGTTAGCCTTTTTTCGTTGTCGGCTTCTTTATATTTACGATACAAAGCGATCAGCATTTCGAATGGTTGTGGGCGTAACGGTACATATCTGGCATCACCGAACGCTGTAACACGACCGTTGGGAAACAGGTATTCCACCGTAGCCGGAACCGCCTTTTTTAATATCGGGAATGTGTCGAGAATGTGGTTGTTTTCAGCATTATCGATCAGGCAAATCACATCGAGCATATCTTTGCAAACACTCATGGAATAGGTTGCCGACTCGGGCCATAAACCGGTTTCGAGATCGAATGATTCGTCAATCATTTCTTTCAGGGCAAATTGCCGTATGGTAGTGTTGTTAAGAATTTCATTAAGGTAATATTGTTTGCCGCGACCGTCTTTATAAAATGAATTATCATCGAGGGCAAGCGCCAGGTAGGTGACGTGCCGCGCCTGAAAGATATTCCAGTTGTTGTCAGGCACGCCATACATAATCTGTTGCTCGGCAAAACGTTTGAATACTGTGGCAATCATATCGAAATCGGCGTCTTTGCGTTTCAAATAGTCGTATATGAAATCGTAACACACAGCCATATCGGGTATCAGATGATCGAGAATTACTTCAAAGGTAGCCAATCCCATCAAATGGCTGTTACCATAGTCTTCCAGAGCAAACGGTTCGCGACGGTAATTCATTCCTTTCACGTAAGTGAGGAATATGTCGGAAGCAAACACAGCATATTTTTCTTCACCGGTGTGCCAATACAGGAAAGCGGCATTGGCTGCCATCTTCATAATACGATCATTCATCGGACCGATCATGCGGCCGGTTTTCGATGGATGTACCCATTCCCATGGCCGACCTTCTTTCTTCATGTTTTGCAAATACATACCTTTTTCGTCCATATAAGGCTGTGTATCCTCCAGCGAGGGCATGGCATAGTCGGTAGCCCCGTCTCGATTGCCGGCAAACTTCACTGTCGGTACCGGTGCACGTCCCGTTCCGTGCGAAAAGGCATTGCCTTTGACGTATACTCGCTCATAGTGTGTATCCCAATACATCTGCATGCGTGAGATAATCCATTCCGGTTCGGCAAAGTGTTGATCAACATATGGATCAACATCCGATTTTATTTTTTCGTACGATTGTTTTGCCCAATCAATCGTTTTCAGTTTATTGGCGAAAACCGATTTCTGGTCATCGGTAATATAAATCCTTGGGTGAAGCGATTCTCTTTTTTTATTCCTTTTCGGCTTCTCGGCGCTGTACTCTTTCGTCCCATGAAACCATTTGGTTGCTTCACCCACCAACCAAAGATAATAATCGGAACCCAATCCTTGTTCGATTCCTACAAAGCGTTTTTCTCCGAAAATGGGTAACTTTTCTTCTTCCGCACATTTGAAAATAGCAGTCCCTTCGTCAATCTCATCAAACATGGCCACATAAAGTGATGTTGCTCCGGCAGCTTTAGCCTCTGTCACTTGATGCCATAGAAAATCACCTTTCAGACGAGGTATCTCGTTGTACAACGCTGTATCCCGTCTAAGGTTACCCCAACTGAATCCGGGAAACACCAACGGAACATAATCGACTTTGTTGTCTTGACACCACTTGATATCATCGGATAGTCCTGCTGCCACCGAAGCATACGTATCATTGTTGTATCGTCCTACCGCCCAGGGCATCACGATATCAACATTGTTTTTGATCAATGTGTGGAGCAGAGGATTGTTTTCTGTATCACGAGAGAGTGTCCGCCAGAAGTAAGGAACACCCAGCATGATGGACACTTTAGTGGTTTGCTTGATATTGGTAATGACTTGTTGTACATCGGTTGTCGAATACTTACGATTATCGAAACCTACACCCCAGATGGTAAGCAATGGGCGCTTGTTGTGCCGGATATAAGTAGGATTTTGTTTTCTGTCTGTCAAAGAAAACAGGGATTGCAGTTCTTTCCAGTCATCCTCCAGTACTTTCATATCTTCGGGCAGGCAACCGCTCAAATCATACATTACACCGATAGCACGATCGTACTTGCGGGCAGCATTCAATGCGCTTTCCAGCACTTTGTTGAAATGCCTTTTCCCGGCCGGTCTTTTAATTTCGGTCACAAACCGTTGCATGAATACGCCATCGATACCATATTCTTTCATCCACCGGAAATGTAAGTCGACGCTTTCTTCATCATAAGAACTGAATAGATATGCATCTGATCCATCAGACATTTTGAATGGTGTTATGTATTTCTTGGTGTATTCAGTCATGTCTGGCCAAAAGTCGATCGATGCATTGTCGCCACGGAAACCGTAATGGTACCAACCACGGTTCGAATTGTCGCCTTCAGCGGCAAACCAACCTTGGTAGCCAGCCATTACCAAGCCTTTATAAGAGTCGTAATGGGTGTTTTTGATTGTTTGTTGCGCCTGTAATTGTCCAAACAATAAAAGGCAGACAATAATACACTTAATTCTTTTCATTTGGATATTATTATTGGGGATTAATAATGGATCTTCAAAATTTGATATGCAATTGTTCTCCTTTATAGACTACGTTCACCGACCGGATTTTTTCCGATTCAGGATCAACCGGAATGATTTCCAATTGTTTCCCACCGGCCGGGATAGGGTAATTTCCTTGAATAGTCCCGATCTCAAGCTCCTTTTTGGCATCATTCCAAACGAATGGGATATAACGATATTTCCCTTTCTTATAGTCGAAAGAGCTGCCGTCGTCTTCATACAGATCGAAAGCTCCATCGACACCTCTGTAGATGTATATCTTTAAGGGATCTCCGATTTTATTCGCCTTGTCGGAATCGCCATATTGTGGGATGATGGATCCGGCTCTTACATACAAGGGCATTTTTGAAGGTGGCGCATCAGCTGTTATCGTTTGCCCTCCTTTGTGAAAACGACCACTATGAAAATCAAACCAACTGCCGCCGACCGGCAGGTAAACCTCTCTGCTCGTCGAACCGGCTTCGAGTACCGGACATACTAAGAAGGCGGGGCCATACATGAACTGGTCTTTACAGTCCATCACATTTTCGTCTTCAGGAAAATCAAATGCAAGCAGTCGCATTGGCGTATAGTTTTTGTGCGTTACATCTGCCGTGAGGGTGTAGATATAAGGCATCAACAAATATCTTAAATTAATATAATCCGTACATATTCTCTGTACTTCTTCGCCGTATGCCCAAAGTTCATTGGGTGCTTTAGTGTCGCCGGGATAGCGGCGGCCGTGGCAACGAAAGATGGGGCAGAAAGTACCATACTCGAACCAACGAGTAAATAATTCCCGGTATTCTTCACTTTCAGGGTCTCCTCCTTGATAACCGCCAATATCAGTTGTCCAGTAAGGGATACCTGTGGATACAAAGTTAAGGCCTGCTGTTATTTGTTTTCGCAGTTCATCAAACGTGGTAGGAATATCTCCCGACCATATTGTCGCGCCTGTCCTTTGCTGAGCAGCCCATGCACATCGGGTCAGAAGATATGGACGTTCATTGGGATGCAATTTTATCAAGTTAGTATAAAAGTTTTCAGCATGCAGCAGCGGATATAAGTTTCTTACCGTTACGGCAGGGCCGGCAAATGTATTGGTAGGAAGAAACGACGCTATCTGATCCGGTTCCGGGCCGTCAAGAAACCAACCTCCCAGTCCTATTTTCACGAGTGGGAGTATCTGTTGCCAATAAAGATTTCTTGCTTCCGGATTAAAGACGTCATAAATAATTCCATCCAAAGCCTTAGCTCCATCAAGCAACATACCTTTTGATTCAAATTCTTTGTAGTGTTCCGTTCCCTTTTTGAAGGTAGGCCAAATGGTGATTATGGCTTTTGTTTGGTATTTCTCCTGCAATGTTTTTAGCATGCCTTGAGGATCGGGAAAAATAGTCTCGTCGAACCGGTGCGAACCGGTCCCGTATTTCTGCCAATAAAAATAATCGATAAAGATAGAACTCATCTGTATTTTTTCCTTATCCATTCTTTGGGCAATAGTTAGTATTTCCTCTTGTGTTGCATATTTATTCCGGCTTTGATGATAACCCAATGACCAATAAGGAATCATGGGGGCCTCTCCTGTCAACTGACGATAAGAAGCTATCAGACTGTCGATTGTACTTCCGGTAAACAGGTAAAAATCCAATTTATTTCCGAAATCAGAAGTGAGGCTCATTCCGTTTTTGCTGTCTTCAAAGACAGTTCGAGACGGATTATCCCAAAACAATCCCCAGCCGGAAGTTGAATATATGACAGGTACTGCGGCCTGTGTATTGAATTGTATCAGTTCACGTTTCTTTCCGCGCAGGTTTAATGCATTATCCCTAAACTGCCCTAAGCCATAAAGCGCTTCTTTCGAAGTAATCTTAAATAAGCTGTGGGGTACGATTGAATCGGCTTTTATAGTTTTCCTTTTATTTACAGCATCTTTAAGTAATAGTTTATTTTCCGAATTATAAAAGCTAAAATTCCCTGTGAATTTATGTAATACAAACCTGTATTTGCTCGTAATCAATGCTAAATCGTTATCATCTTCTTCTACCTTAAAATCGATTGCAGGAAATTCATGGATTACAGCATAACTCTTACTGTCGTTTTGTTCCGAAGGTATGAGCTTATAGTGCAAAGCTCCGAAATCATAAGACCTCAAATGTAATATGCCTTCGACGGTTTCGACCACAAGTTCTCCGTTTTTTTTCTCCCATGAATTAACATAAATATCCCACGCTGCGATAGAAGGATCGTCTGTGGTATTTCCTGCGACTGTATTTGTTTGCGGACGGCTTACCGGGTCTTTTCCAAAATTGTAGTTAGGTTTATTGCCCATGCTGATCCGCAATGTACCTCCTTGCATAATATCTTCATGCGAGATAAAGCTAAAATCGTGTTTCTTACCGTTCAGTTCTACGCTTTGTATATAGATATTTTCAGAAGTATTATTAATGGTTTCTACTGTGAATTGCTTTCCGTTTTCAAGATTAATCGTAGCCTTGTCGAACAACGGACTGCCTAAAACATATTGACCTGATGCGGTGAAAACCGGATAGAAGCCTAAGGAAGAAAAAATATACCATGCCGACATCTGGCCACAGTCTTCGTTACCAATAATTCCGTCGGGCCGATCATGGTAAAAATCTTTTATTATCCGACGTGTTAAACGTGCTGTCTGCCATTGTTGACCGACATAAGCGAACAGATAAGCAATATGATGGCTTGGCTCGTTGCCATGCGCATACTGGCCGATACATCCGGTCAGGTCTATAAGCACGTCGGGATCGCCGACGGAGCTAAGTGTAAAGAAAGTATTCAGCCTGTCTATAAATGCGGTTTCTCCTCCCAATAGTTCGATGAGGCCTTCCACGTCTTGAGGAACGAGCCACAGGTATTGCCAAGGATTACCTTCTGCATAATCGGTAGCCCACGGACGAACCGACTTGATCGGGTCGAAAACCGGATTCCAACTGCCATCCGCCATTTTACCACGGAAAAATCCGGTTGCTTTATCGAAGTAAAGTTTATAGTTTTCCGAACGTTGTTGGAAATATATATAGTCGTCTGTCTTACCCATCTTTTTCGCCATCAGAGCGATACTTGCTGTTCCGATGGCATATTCAAGGGCTGTGGCAACCGGACGGTTTTTCATTATATCCGAAGGGATAGGCTTCATTTCGCGGTCAAAATCTAAACCTCGCACATCGTGCATAGCCGATACTTTAAGCGCATTGAATGCCCGTTCGGCATCGAAGCCTTCAATTCCTTTTATGTAGGCTTCGGCGATGACCTGAAAGCTGTTTATCCCTACCATTGTTCCTGTGTCGTATCCACGAAGATGCCAGATAGGGAGCATGCCCGTTTGGTCGAATACCGCCAGCATGCTATTGACAAAGTCGGCGGTGCGCTGTCGGTCTATGATAGTAAACATAGGATGAGCTGCACGATAAGTATCCCAAAGAGAGAATATTGTATAATTATCAAATCCCGGATTTTTGTGCGCTTTCCAATCCGAGCCCATATATTCGCCATTGGAATCATTGAATAAGGAGGGATGTATCATCAGGTGAAACATTGAGGTATAAAAGATGCGTTTATCCATATCGTTTGAGGTTTCAATCTGAATCTTGGCGAGTTCTTTGTTCCATTTCTCGTCGGCTTGTTTAACTACTTTGGCAAAATCCCAATCAGGGATTTCCGATTTGATATTGGCCAATGCATTATTAGAGCTTACCGGCGAGATGCCTACTTTTAATTGTATGGTTTCCGGCGATTTTTTGAAAGTAATGAAGCCTTTAAGTGATTTCCCTTTTTCCTTTTTCCCCTTTAACAACTCTGTATCTTCATAAATAGAGAAATCAGTAATGGGTACGGATGACTTTATAGCAAAAAACACTTGTTGTTTCTTCGCCCAGCCCTCTGACGAGCGGTAGCCTTTAATCGTATACTTATCCGTTAGCTCAATATAGGTATCTACAGATTTATCATTAATCCCTTCTTTCAGGTCTATAATGATGCGTGCATCTTCGCCTTTCGGAAAGCTATATTTATGGAAAGCAACACGTTCGGAGGCCGTAAGTTCTACATCAATATTATGATCGTCTAATTTCACTTTGTAATATCCCGGCTTGGCAACTTCGTTCTTGTGCGAGAATTGCGAAGCATAACCGCTGTAGCGCTCCGTTTCCGTTCCTTTCTGCAGTTTCACTTCGCCCATATACGGCATGATCAGTACATCGCCCAGATCACCAATACCGGTTCCGCTTAAGTGAAGCTGTGCGAATCCGATGATAGTACTGTCGCGATAGTTGTAACCGGAGCACCAGTCCCAGCCCTTGAAAAAGTTAGACGGTCCGACCTGAACGGCGCCGTAAGGTACGCTTGCGCCGACAAAGACGTGCCCATGTCCGCCTGAACCAATCATCGGATCTACATAATCCGTAAGCTTTTGCGCTTGTACATTCAGTAAGGTACATATGCTTATACACAGTAAATAAAATCTTTTGCTTAATTCCATCTTTGTCTATTGTTTTTTGATTTACCAGTTATCTGTTCTGAATGGTGAAGCGGGAATACCGTAAACATTGAATACAGATGCCTCGGCATAATTTTTATAGCAATATCTTACTGCTACGGGATTATTTATTTTTTCGCAAGTTACAATAATTTTTCCGGCTTTTTCATTTGCTTTTGCCGGATAAAAAACCTTATCTCCACCTGCTATCTCAAAGCCCTTTAGGTCGGCAAATAACGGACAAAGGCCATGTTCTGCATTTTCGAAAGATAAGAAAATGGTATCGCTTGCTATTTCCATTGATTTATATACCGGAGGCGCATAGCCCAAGTTGTGTTTTTTGTATGTTTGGCCCAATGCCCAATATGCAAACCGATTTCCAACTATTTCTTTATCAGCAGGATGAATAAGCAACGAATCACCAATATCCATTGTAGTGACCATACCCGAATTGGGTATGTCTTTCATGTTTTTTTCCTGAACTTCTCTTAAAAGTGCAGCAGAGGTTCTTTCTTTTCCCTCATAATTAAAAGGTGCTATTTGAACATAGTAAAAAGGAAAATCTCCAACATTCCATTTCGAGCGCAGATCTTTTACAAAAGCATGCATCAATCTGCCATAAAGGTCGGCATCGTTTCTATTGCTTTCGCCTTGATACCACAGAAATCCTTTAATCGCAAAATTTATCAGAGGAGCTATTTTTGCATTATATAGTACACAAGGAGTAGCTGTCGGATTGTTCACTTCATCCTTATTTTCCAGGATAGAAAGGTCTATTTCGGGAAATGGTTCGATAGCATCCCTACTCATCCAGGCTTCCACTTTAGAACCTCCCCATGATGACACTATTATACCGACAGGTACATTCAAGGTAGATTGTATATAACGGGCAAAAAAGTACCCTATAGCACTTATATTAGCTACATTACCTGGCGTGTTTTCCAGCCATTCCCCTTTACAATCTGTCTGAGGTTCCTTATTGAATTGCCTCACCCATTTGCCTTTGTCCGAATCGGTAGTATACATTCTGATAGGAGTTTCGGGATTTGCTTTTATAATAGCGTCGTAAGAACTTTTTACTGGTTGTCCGTTAAATCCCCTGACAGGCATTTCCATATTCGATTGCCCTGAACAAAACCAGACTTCGCCTATGAGTATGTTTTTTAAGGTTATTTCTTCTCCATCGCTGATGATTATGTTATAGGGCCCTCCAGCCGTCGGTGTATCGACATTTGCCAACCAGTTTCCCTTTTCGTCCGAAGCAACAGTATATACATTATTATTCCACGATGTTTTAATCGTTACATTCGATTTGCTTTTTGCTTCTCCCCATAATTTTACGTTGCTTTGCTGCTGCAAAACCATATTATCGCCCAAAATAGCAGGCAACTTTATCTTTGCCTGAAGCATTAACATTGATGATAATAAGTAGGCTACAAGAATCGCCTTTTTTAATAGCTGAGTTTTCATTTTCCTTATTATAATTTAAAGTAAGATTGAGAAGTTGGTATTATTTAGCGTGTGTCAAAAGCGCTATATTAAGGCTTTTGACACACACTCACATGCGATTGACTTCCCGGTTCGGCTTATACTTACGGAACGTGTATCTTTTCGATCGTCGTAAAATTCTCGGCGCCCATGCCCGGATAGTTGGTTTCCGGTTTTCCGGAGGCTGTCTGGCAATTTATCGAAACGCGTACCCAGTAATCAATACCTGTGTACTTAAGTGGTATGACTGTGCGATAAGTGATTTCCTGTCCTTCCATATCATTTGTCACTACCAACCTGGTGGGGAACAATTGGTCGTCGAAAGCCGAGGCATTAACCGAGCGCGATATACGCAGGTATGATTCCCTCAAATCGGGCATTTCGTAACCAGCTTTCTGGTTCCGGGTAAAACGAACGCTACATTCGAGATAATTATCGGCTATAACCGTCGGTTTTTTTACCCATTCGATGGTCAGGTACGGCGTTACCGTAAAATCCTTAGTAGTGATACCGGATATCTGTACCAGCTCGCCGGCATCGTCAAGATCCAGCTTCTCGTCGTCGTATGGGAAGAAATTTCCGCTGTATGGTAACATGCGATATTCGCCTGAAAACCATTTGTTGTGGAGATAAGTTCCGTCCTGCTGTACCTTCAGCATCTGATTGCCTACAAAAATTTCGGGATCGCCTTTTGCCCAGCTTATTTCCTTCATACGAATGTATTCCGAGCCGTGTTTTACCTGTAGCGGTTGACCGTGATGATCGAACATGGTTCCCTGGATTGTGGCATTACTCCCTTCGTAATTGTCTATTTCGCAGGAAGCTGCCAGTAGACAACCTAAAATAATGACTATATAATTATTTGCTCGTTTCATGTTTTCATTTTTATGGGTTATTGGAATCTGTTCTTTTGTAAATTGGGATTGTTTTTCAATTCCGTACTCGGAATGGTTTCGTAATAATTTTTCACTTCGAAAGAAATCCTGTCGCTTGCCTGTTCGGCGGCTTTGGCATCGTAGATGTATTTCCCGTCAGGAATACCCGCGTCGTCGACCGTAGCGCCCTTACTGAACATAAATGAGTACAAACCGCGTTTGCGGTAGCTTCGTATCTGGGTATCGAAAGTGAACCAGCGAAGCAGGTCCCAATAGATCTTACTTTCGAAAGCCAGCTCCTTGTACCTTTCCACGCGGACAATCTGCAAAGCTCTGTTGGGAGCTTCCACAAATCCACCCTGTCCTTTTGGTCCGGGGTTGGCCCAGTTGGTGTAGGCAGGATCGGTTGACAGGTCTGCCGTACTATTCAATAGTGTAGCGCCGGCGCGGTCGCGCAGGTCGTTGATACAGTTAAATGCGTCTTGCAGCATATCCATTCCGCCGTATGAGGTTTCGCCACTTTGGGCTAGTTCCACTGCGGCTTCGGCACGATTGAGCAACATCTCGGCATATCGTATCTCAATCCACGGCTGAGTGGATGTATGGTTTACCGTGGAGCTTTTCGGCCAAGTGATATCCAAGTGCTTACGTCCGAAGAAACCGGTGCATGTGTTGGTACCCCCGCTTGAACTGGCCATTCTTGGCCCATCTAATCCGTTTTTGAAAATTTTGACGCCATCACCTCTCACATAAGGATCCGCCTGATCGGCTGAAGCAGTGGTGGAGTATGTAATGGTTCCGTCGCGATAAGGATTGGTTTCATAGTTGTTCTTGTTCCACATTGTACTTGAATTGTAACCGCTGCCATCGACTCCATCGTCAATACTGAACTTTTTAAATTTATCTGTTGCCGGGTCATATTTTTCGTCGAAAATACCAGCTCGTAGGTCAAGCTTCATGCCTCCTTTGTAGAGATTGCCGGGTATCAGAAGGTTGGCGCTGAGTCGTGGTTCTATACTCTCCCATAACTGACCACAGTTGTCGTATACAAGGTAATTGCCGTCTGTATCGAACGCACTAAAGTGCCCATTGTCATCCAATGGCAAACCGTCGAAAAGTTCTACCCAGTCAAGGGTCGGATTGAAACGGTCTCCTCCCTCCGTAACCATACGGGGTGGAGCCATCATAGAATTATACGAATGTACGCTCATGTTGAAATCATATTTACGCAACCAGATAGACTCTTTGTTATTGTCTGACTTTTCCCATATTTCGGCGTAATTATCTATTTTGTTGGCATTGGCCTTGTGTAGTTCATAGTTGCCGCTGCTTTCTATTAATTTGGCAGCATCCCAAGCCTGCTTGAAGTAATCATTGGCACGGATTGACGGTATGCCCTGAAGGAGCACTCCGTCTACTTCCCAATCGGCAAATTTCAGGGAACCATAGCGGGCAGTAGTAGCAGCATGAAGCGCCGCACGACTCTTAATTGCGGCAGCCACATATTTGTTGGCACGTCCGGCCTCGCTTTTCTCCGGTAAGTCGGCAATAGCTTCTTCCAGATCTTTCAGGATGAAATCGTAGGTAGCGGCATGGCTTTCGCGGCTTACCCATAGTGTTGTTACATCATTGGGATCTAACACCTGCGCTTCGAGAATTTTAGGTAGGCCTCCGTAACGCTTGGTCAACTGGAAATATACATAAGCCCTGATAAACTTAGCTTCGGCAATCCATGTTTTCGACTGGGAGGCCAGTTCGGGATAGTTCGGCAAATTGTTAACAAGGGTATTTGCCTGACGGATAATCTTGAATGCTCCACTCCAATAGCCGGTACGGTGGCGCTTGAATCCTGGGTTATTGCGATTTACCATTTCTCCGGTAGAGTTCCAGAAAGTCCAGACACTTATTCCGTTATTAACATAATAACCTCCACCTCCGCCGTTTTCATTACCGTCACTATCGACATCATAATGGTAATCCTCCATCGGGAGGTGGTTGTACATCCCTGCCATATAGGCTTTGATCCCATTATCATTATATATATCTTCTTCAGTGATAATGCTTGTGGGCTTAATATCCAGATCCACACAGGATGTCAGCCATCCCAGTGAAACAGTCAATAATGCTGTTATTAAATAAATTCTTTTCATATATATATCGTATTAGTTATTATCAGAATGTAATAGTTCCGCCAAAGTTGAATGTCCGGCTCAGCGGATAGAGGTATCCGTATGTTTCCGAAGGTTTTTCCGGGTCGAGTCCTCTCACGCCTGTGATAGTAAACAGATTATAGGCATTGACGTAAAGACGCATGTTTTTTAATCCGATTTTTCCGAAAGCAATATTTTGAGGAACCGTAAAGCCTATTTCGATACTTTTCAGTCGTACGTAGGCGCCATTCTGGATGTTGAACATTGATGTTTCTTCAGCCCTTGTTTTCCCGTAAGGATAATATCCCGAAACCCATGTGTTGGAAGGATCATACGGATCTTTTTTCGGGTCGGTCGGATGCCACCTGTCATACAACAAATCCAAAGCATTACCGTCCCATTCCAACGGTTTAAGCAATTGTTCGCCATACCCTATATACGACATGGCAGCTCCCTGGAACAATAAATTGAAATCAATCAATTTCCATTGGCCACCCAGGTTCAGTCCATAATACATGAGAGGATAATTGCGTGCGTTGTTGAGTTCGGTTCCGGGGAGGCCTCCGTTGTTATCGGAGTTAGTTGTAGTGGCAATCGGGTACTTATCCCGATCGTCGATAACACCATCACCATTCCAGTCTTCGTAGATAGGATCACCAGGAAGCGTGTTTGCAGAAGAATAGATGGAGTTGGCAATTTCTTCGTACGACTGATATTGTCCGTTTTCGCCTTTCCCGAACCAGATATCCTTGTAGCGACCTACGATATTATTACGCCAGTAATCGTATGAATTGAGACGTTCGGGCTGTATCCTTTTTGTCCACATACTCCTTGTAATCTGTACAGAACCCGATACATTGTAATTGAATTTCCCAATATTGTTGTAGTGACGCAGTTCTAACTCTAACCCCTTGGTACGATCGGCGTTCAGGTTTGCCTGTGAAATATCCGAACCGAACGTACCGGGAACAACGACATCAGGATTATCTAATAAACCACGGCGATCGCGCCGGAACAGATCGAGCGAAAATCCGAGCAGTCCATTCCACAGATCGGCATCTACCCCAACATTCCACAAGTCGGATGTGTACCAGGTTAAATCTAAGTTCGGCGCTTTCCGGAAGCCCAATGCATTAACAAAAGTATTGCCAAACACGGTACCTCTCGGCAAGTTTTGCTTGTTGTGATACGACTGAGGATAATCGTAGCCTTCAATAAACTGAAACTCGGAAGCGGCATCGTCACCGAGACGTCCCCAAGAAGCTCTTAATTTCAGATTCTTGAGAAAAGGTATATTATCCTTGACGAAAGATTCTTCGGAGATGCGATATGCCAACAAAGCACTTGGAAAAAAGCCCCACTGCTTGCCTTTCGGAAATTTGGAAGAGCCATCATAACGGAATGAAAGCTCACTTATATATTTCCCCTTGTAATCGTAATTCAATCTGCCGATCAATGCTCTTTGGGCGTTTTCAGTCAAACCACTGCCGACGCCTTCCTGATTTTCGGCATTACCTGCAAAGAGGTAAGGAATTGGTATTTCGAAATAGCGGGATGCCCTGAAATCATACCTCTGGCCATAACTTTCTTCGTACAGTAACAAGGCTCCCACATGATGCGTTTCGGCAAATGTATTGTCGTAATTCAGTCGTGCATTCCACAGGGTGGTGTAATTGTTACTGTATGAGCGGTTCAGATTGGTTTTGCTGTTGCGGAGCCAACCGCCTTCGTATGTATCGGTCACCGTATTGTAACGATATTCGTTGTATTCCTTCTTAAAGTTGGCATTGTCGTTATATGTTTTATCATAGCTGAACATCACTGCTGCCGTCAATCCTTCAATGAACGGCACATTGTAATCCAGATTCATGTTGGACTGAAAAATATTCTTTTTGTCCTTGACATAGCCTGCAATTTCGGGATGAATAACCGCCGCCGGATTAAACTCCACATCGGGATGGTAGAAATATGGTGCGGTATTGTTAGCATACACAGGATCTGTAGGACGAGAACGCCACAACATCTTGAAAACTTCCCAAGTGTTCATATTCTGGCGATTGGTTTCGTCCATAATCATATTCAGTTTGATGCCTACTTTCAGATCCTTTGTGATTTGTGCGTTTACATTTGTCCTTAAATTATATCGATTGTAATTGGCTGAGTTGGTTTTGAAGAAGCTTCCCTGATCAGTATAACCAAAATTGATGTAATAATCGACCTTTTCGGTACCTCCGCTTACGGAAAGATTATGCTGTTGTTGAGGCGCGGTTTTCTTCATTACTGCATCATACCAATCTGTATCGGGCATTTCTCCGTTTGCCAACTTTGTAAAATACTCATCATCGTAAGTTGTTATGGGAGTGCTTGTACTGCGCATGGTCGTTTCGTTATACAATATAGCACGGTCTCGTGATTTGAGCGGATGTAGCATCTCAGCCGGAGTCTGTATGCCGTAATATGCGGAATATTCGATCTTAGCCTTTCCATGTTCACCTTTTTTGGTAGTAATCAACACAACACCATTTGCTGCCCGTACGCCATAGATGGCTGCCGAGGCATCCTTCAGGATAGAAACACTTTCGATATCGTTCGGATCCATACGCGGGAGGTCTTCACGAGGTACTCCATCCACAACCAATAAGGGCGACCCAAATCCGCGAACATCGAACTGGTTGGTAAACTGTCCCGGCTCGGATGTTTTCTGAACATTACGTACACCCGGTAATTTGCCCGTTAACATATTCTGCACATTCGTGCTTTTGGTTGTAATCAATTGCTTGTTTTCAACCGCAACCACCGATCCGGTCAGCGTCGATTTCTTTTGTGTACCATAACCGACTACTACTACTTCCTCAAGGCCAAAAGCATCTTCTTTCAAAGTAATACGAAACACCTGATTATTTTCTATCGGCACTTCCTGCGTTCGGTATCCTATATAGGAAATAACGAGAATGGCATTTTCTGGGACATTCAGTATGAATTTTCCGTCAACATCGGTAAAAACTCCCGTAGTAGTACCTTTAATACTAACATTTGCTCCGATGACTTCAAGTCCGGCTTCGTCAACTACAGTTCCCGTGATAGATTTAGTGTTTTGTGCGTACCCTTTACAAAAAACAAACATGAAGAGGACAATAACCGATAACATCCTTATTGTCTGGTTTCGAAACAAATCCTTGTTCAGGTTTTGTTTACATTTTTTTAATTGATGTACATTCATAGGTTGATTTTTTTACTTAATAAATTTATTCACAATAGCAGTTTATTACGCTTTATTAATATTCAATAGAGTATATCAAAAGCATTATATTATTTGTCATCTCGATCGTCGCATCTTCTCGCGATTTATACTTTTAATATAGCCCTGGTTTTTTAAGAAATTATCCGGAATCTTTTATCAGATTGTTTTTCATTTGCCGTTGATTTAAGATTGTTAATGTCCGGCAAAAATAAACGAGCCTACTTAGCGTATCGGTTAGCAATCCGGTTAGTAGGTGTTTTTTTTGAAAAAAAATTAAAGTAGACTTAAAATACAGTAATTTTAAAAAACGGATATAATTTTAGGTAAAAAGACAAGATGTCCAGCAAATAAATGCGAAAGATTAGTAAAGCAGTTAACCAATAGATTATTGTCTTTTATTGATGCTTCAATTCAGGGTATACAATCTGCTCAAAAGACGTTCTGAAATCTGTTCCGAACAATATCTTATACTCTTTGACAAATGTTCCATAGACTTTTTTCGAAAGTTTATTACGCCCCATTTTCACAAGTGCGACGCACTTAAGCTTTAATGCATCTTCATTAAGGGAATCCTGAATAAATATTGCATCAGCCATATCAATACATAGCTGCGGATTATCTGCAACCTTATGCTTTTTCGATAGTTCAAACAGAATATCCATCAGATTATTCGAAAAATCGGATTTAAACGAGTCAACCCATTCAACCTGGAGGTTGGGCAAAAGTTCTCCTTTCGAAAGCAAAGCCAACAATCTCTTCAGGTTATCGATATTCAGCTCCTCATCCCTTGATAGTTCATCCATAAGATATAAAGCTTCCGAATAGTCGCAATACACATCTTCTCCAATCTCGACAGTCCAGTATGAATTATAGCTTTTTATTGATATATCGCCGACATACTCGAATATCTGACGCAATTTGCTGATTGCAACACCTCTGTTATTCTTCGCGCTTTCTTCGCTTTTGTCGAACCAGAGTAAATCTTTAAGTTTTCTCGAAGAAATACCTTTTCTACTTTTATATGTGTACAATACTATTAAAAGGAATAATTGTTTCAACAATGGTGTGAAGTCTTTAGTAGCATCGTTTCCGCTTTTGTCTACTACCCAAAAACCTCCGAACAAGCATACAGACTGAGCACGTAATGCTTCTTCCGCCTTTTCTCGATTATAAGTAGCCCTGTTTTTGTCTTCATTAAGCTTTTCTTTTTTAGAAAGTTCGTCTGCATCTTCAGTATCCCTACTTTCCGGCTCTTTACTTCCCTGATTTTTCCGTATAATCTTCTTGTAGCCAAACAAAACTGATAGTAATAACGTCGCAATTATTATTATAGTTAAGAGTATCACCCTGATCGAAATGAAAGCGGGAGCCTTGTTTTGAGTTAAATCTGATTTTCCTAAAGGCGGGTATGATATGGTGTATATTGATGTTTCATTATCATTGCTGTCTACATCTTTCGGGCCGGAAATTGTTGCAACAAGTTTTTCCGTCTTCTTGTCTAAAAATAAATCCACAAATGACGCATTGTCCTCAAAAGCTACAGGGATACTGTCGCCCGTCATTATGTATTCGGGTCTATCTACCGAGAACTTCAATAATGTTAAATTCGTATGAAACTGCCGCAGCGAGTAAGTTAAAGCGTAAAACGAACGTGTAACAGTATCTACAACAAGGGAGTTGGAAACAATAAAATCATTTTCAGGATTCTCCAATGTCCATAACTTTTCCGACACAAGAGTTTCCACATTGACTTTATAAAGGTCGTAATAATAACGCGGCTCTAAGGTTTGATCCCCTGTCTCGCTTCCGTAACCGCCAAAAATCAAAACGTGCTTATTGTCCCAGACACCCAATCCGCTTAGGTAATGCGGATGAGAAATGTCGCCTTTTAGTTTATCCCTTGTCCACTCTTTACTTGCAAAATCGTATATATGAACATCATTCTTGTATTTATGATGTCCGTATCCTCCGAATAAATACAACTTCCCGTCATAAGCCGATATCAGCCGGTTATGATGCCAGTAATCAGGTGGAACAATACTGCCGGGAGCCATATTCCAATCTTTTGTTTCCGGATTATATGTCAATACATCTTTTTCTTTTTCAAATTCAAACGTATAATTTATATACTGCCCTGAGTTTTTATTAAATAACAGATTGTTAGATTGCGAACTCCACGGATACCGATTTTTTATCGTATCAATATGTATTATACCATCCGGTATATCAAAGAAATAAAAATGAGAATTGCTATAAATTGCGATCTCGCTCTTTTCATTATTATGGGCTATCATGGAATGTCTTTCCGTTATAAAAGAAGCATTTTTCTTCCATAACACATGCTGGTTTAATAACCAGTCAGGATTATTGACCGTTGCTAATTTATGAATAATCTCATCGTAAGAGCCTTCTTCCGTATAGTTTTTAAGGCGCCATTCATACAGGATTCTCTTTTTGTCGTCATTATATATACGTATATCCTTAACAGTCATTGACGGTATGTCTGTTATTTGCAAACCAAACCGATCATTTCTTCCGAAAACAAGGTTTATCTTATTAAAAGTTTTCAGTTCGGGAATATTCTGTGAGAATGTTTTATTACTAACAACAACCGTAAACAATGCCTTTTTGGTATCTACGATAATTTCAATTCTATGCCACTTATCGGGATACATTTCCATCTCGTCAAACGTTTTACTCAAAATCTCCTTAGAAGAATAAGTAAACGCCAACTTTTTTTTCATCGTATTATTAACTGTATTAAGCAACATGCTTATATTTTGCTCTTCATCATCAAACATACGAAAAACATACCCGAAAGGATATCTCCCCGACGAATGAATTTTCAAATCAAAAGAAATAGTATAAATATCCGGTAGAGAAAGAGGCTCATCCGGAGTTAGAATTAGGCTTGTACGTTTTTCTTTTTCAACTTCATACGATTTAAAATTCAGTCCGTATTGGATCTCCTGCGCATAACAATATATGGGAATCAAAAGCAACACAACAAGACCTATAATTTTATTATGAATGATTCTTTCCAATATCATATTCACAAGACAAGTTAACAGATGTAAACAATAATACAAAGATGAAAATTATAATTCAATCTTCCAATTAAAAGTTAATATAATCAAAGGAACTATCCCTTCCGGCAAACATTAGTAATAGCCAAAGTTTTATACTGATTTATTCAGGGGACGTATCTTTGTGTACGTTAAGGTCACAATATTGTTTTATAAGAGTAGGGTAGAGTGTAAAGTTCTTTTGGCTATAACTCCAAAACTGTAAACATTAGGTGGTCCTTTTGCAACCAAATTGCAAAAGGACCACCTATTCCAGGAAAAGTCAATCATTAAGTCTTAAAGAAATCACGACAACGTCTTGCAAAAAACGTTGTGACGTTTTTGTAAAAAGATTATGATGTTTCCCTCAAGACTATATGATCTCGTAGGCACAGCTAGGAGCCGTACTACAAATTTTGCTGACCTTCTCCTCCACTTGAATTTCCTCCGCTTTTAGCATCATCATTTACAATGCCTCGGCGTACTTTTTTGATATTGTCTTTTAGCGTTCCGAAACGATAGGATACACGGATGCTGAAATCACGGGCTCGCCAATAATTGGTGCTTCGCATGGAAAAGACGGTGTCGGATGTTTCGTTGGTCATTTTCATGTTTTTCTCGAAGGGGCTGTTGCACGACAGGGTTACGGTGAGAGTCTTTTTCAGGAAATTTTTGTTGATATTCACTCCTGTATTATAGAATGACGAGCCTTTGCCCTGCAAGGTTACCCAAGGACTGGAATAGCCTCCGTATAAAGAGATGTTTATATCTTTCGGCAGATTAAACTGAGCATTGGCGAATAGTCTTCCAAAAACGCCGTCGTTTTCCAATTGGCGTGACTCGGCTTTATATTTAACATAATTCAACCCTCCGTTAAGCGAAATATTAAAGAAGGAAACGGGGTTCCACCGTACATAACCAAAGGATCCTATCTGGTGTCTTTTTCCTATATTTCCATAGGTCGATTCGGCAATTCCGTTTTCATTAATAAAGGTATATCGTTCGATCGCATTGTTCAGAAACGTATAGCTTCCGCTTATATTGATATTGATTTTCTGGGCGAACATACTATAATTCAGGTTGATATTATGGCTCTTTTCCGAATTGAGGTTGGGATTACCGTAGGAGATATTTTCGGGATTAGTAGTGTTTACGTAAGGGTTCAGATACCATATACCGGGGCGTTGGATACGCATATTATATCCGATTCTCAATTGTTGCGCCATGCTCAACTGATACGAAATGGTCCCGTTCGGTATAATGTCATAATAGTCAGCCTTAAAGTTTTCTTCCGG
>JAISDJ010000243.1 GCA_031264865.1 Tannerellaceae bacterium
TGAAACGGTATTGAATGAAAAACCGAGCCTGTGTTTCAGCAAAAAAAAGTTATCATAGTGTCTTTAGTAAGTTATCATAGTGTCTTCGGTAAAGCATCATAGTGTCTTTCCCGAACCATCATAGTGTCTTCCCTGAACCATTATGATGTTTTTCCCCACTCATCATAATGGTAGAAAAAAACCATCACGATGTCTCCGGTCAAACATCACGATGTCTTTGGAGAACCATCACGAAGACTTTCCAACAACATCGTGATGTTCTGCTGAAGACATCGTGATGATTTTTTTCTCTTTCGCCGAGTTATATTTTTTTTGCTGAAAGCTGAAAGCAAGGGTGAAAAAGCGACCTGTAGAGGGAGTAGTCCGATGTAAAATCCGGAACGGATGCCAATTTCTAACACTATGGAAGCATAAATTAAATATTTTTCATAGTCCCTCAAAAAAACATATCTGTATTTTTGAATTATACAAATATTCTCATAAATTTGTTGTTGAAATTAAAACGAATGTATTTATGGTATAAAACAGATTGAGAGTTAACTCTCTTTTTAAAGACATATTAAAAAAGCGTTATAGCTTTTATTCTTTGCTGTTAGAAAATTTGGCGATTAGATAGCTCGTAAAGGATAAGTTGTAATGTTCACGTATATAAGCGTGGACTTAACTTATTTCTACGAGCAGGGTTACGCCAAATACCTCTAATAGCGGGAAACGGTTGAGTTTCACGCTATTTTTATTTTTAAATTTTAAGGAGTCATTGATGATAACATCTAATTTATTTAAAGGAGGTAAAGCTGAAAATCCCGCAATAGAGTAAGCGAAAATGAGAAACAATCTTATGTTTAGAAAATTTAAAATCAAACAGTCCTTTGGGACAATGGAGCGAGAGCCCATTTCAAAAAACGGGGCGAGTCCGAAAAGCCACATGAGTAGGAAAAATCTGCAATTACTTGCTATGCTTGTCTTTGTGCTAAGCGCTTTTGTTTTCACCGGTTGCAGCAAAGATGACGGTGACGGTGAAACAAGCTCTTCCGAGCTGGTTGGCACTTGGAAGGCTGTCAGTTACGAAGCATACGAAGCGTCTATAGACCAATATTATTCCGATACGGATGTGGAATATGAAACCATTATATTTAATAGTGATGGGACAGGATATATAATAGCATGGGAGAAGAATAGAGGAGAAAGCAGTTTGAACTGGAAACTAAATGGCGATTTGCTTACCATGTCTATTGAAGCCTTTGGCGAAGATGTGGTTTGGAAAGTTGTCAAATTAACTTCGACGGAAGCTATTCTTGATATTTGGTATGATGCAGGCAAGAGTGGAGATTATCAAAATATAACTTACCGGAAAGTCAAATAACAAATACTCATGCGAAAAATTGCACTTATCCATTGTTTATTGGCGATAACAGCCATAACAATGTCGTTATTCGCCCAGTCCGAAAAACGTAATTCCTTTGGGATAGATATTGGATTGAATACGCCGACCCAACCATTTAATCTCGGCATTTCACTTGATTTGCGTTATTTACACGATTTCAATTCCAAATTTGGTTGGGATATACTGGATATACGAGCCGGAGTGCCGTTCAAAGGTTTTGGCGATGTTATCAAAAAACCCGGACAGATCGGGATGTTAATTATGACCGGCCCGCGCGTGTATATGCCGATTGATGAAAAGACCCGGATGTTTTTCTCATTGAAAGGCGGTTACAGCACATGTGTTACATTTGACAACGTGAGCGGACTTTGCATAGAGCCTCAAATTGGGATTCGTCTAACTAAAGAGTTATCGTTCTCAATTGCATACAATCATTCTTGGACGTCTGTCACAAACACATGGTCGGAACAAGTAACGGAAAGATATGTGACCGGTTCACATCAGGTTTATCTAACCAGTACACATTCTTACATAACGGTTAACGATTATGGGACAAGAAGCATAACGCGCGAAAACTCCATCACTACAGATAGTTCGGGAGGTTCGTTCTGTTTGAAATTAGGATTTGATTTCTGATTTAAAAAACGAGAATAAGCCGCCGCATTGCACAAGTTTTGTGGCGGCTATTTAATGCCTTACGGGTGAAAGGAGCACGTTTCACCCTCTATCCCGCTTTGGGAGCGGGTTTCAAGTGCCTATTGAAAGGTGAAAGCAGTATGCGAAAACCGCCTGAGTGGGGCGATAAAAACGCCGTTTTTACGAAAACAAGGCGAACAGAGGACTTATGGGGCTATACGCCGCCTGCGCTACAGCGAATCGACTGGCCGATACGTAACGTAGTAGTCGTCTTTAAGCCGTTCAAACGGCATAGTTCGCCTACGGTAGTGCCGTATTTATGCGCTATTGCGCCAAGCGTATCACCCGATTTCACCCGGTGATAAACCATTTGATTCGTTGAAGAGGTGTAGATGTTCGTGTTTTGTCCGTTGATTTTCAGGCTACGAAATACATATAAGTCTTTATGCGGCACGCCGTTTTCGAAATCAATAATCTCGGCCGGATCAATTGCCTGCCCTAAGAAGCGTGTTTCAAAATGTAGATGAGAACCCGTAGAACGCCCCGTATTTCCGCCTAAAGCAATCGGGTCGCCGGCACGGACAATATCATTCACCCCAACTAAGAAACCGGATAAATGCCCATAGACCGTCTCCAGCCCGTTCGGATGGCGGACAACTAAGTAATTGCCATATCCGCGGCGTTCAAAATTACAGATACGCACTTTTCCTGAAAAGGCGGCGCGAATGGTATCCCCTACCTGTACTTTCAAGTCGATGCCCCGGTGCATACGCCGGCGGCGAGGACCGTATTTGGATGTTACCCGCAATTCAGTCGTTATAGGAAGGACAAAAGACGAACAGTCTATTTCGCAGGAATCAGGGAAAACGACGTTGCCGTTATCCGCCTTGAACGGATCCACCCAACGGGTATCCCAGTTGGAGCCATACAATTCATCGGCGGGGAAAAGCAATTCTTCCTGTTCTTCGAGGAGTAGTTCTTCCAACGTAGCGATCTTCTCTGTGGTAATGTCTGTTTTTATAACCCGGCCGGCCATTAATTCCGAAACCCGCTCATCCATCAATTTTGTTCTCTCTGTCCTGCCATCCTCTTGTCCCGCGACAGTCGCCGAAAAAGAGATGGTGGTAAAGCCTGCTAAAAGTAGTAATCGTATATTCATTTTATCATTTTATCAACACTCACTTTGCGTATTTCCCGGTAAAAAACGGTATAGCATATACCGGAAAATTTTTAAATGTCCGACAAATATCACAAAAATTGCGTAAGAACCCAAAAAAATGATTCAATTTTTAAATAAATTAGCTTTTAACTGATCATTCCCCAGTTTGTTTTCCAGGAAAACAGATGCTGAATCTGTTCTTTTAACGATTGATGCAAGGGCGAAGAAAGGGTTGGGTCTTCGTCTAATAGCTGTTGTGCGATGTCGCGGGCGTATTGAAGAATCTGTCCGTCGGACGCCAGGTTGGCTATTTTCAGATCAATCCCCATGCCGCTTTGCCGGGTGCCGTCGAAATCGCCGTGTCCGCGTAAGCGAAGGTCTGCTTCCGCTATTTCAAAGCCATTATTCGTCTGAACCATAATTTCAAGACGTTTGCGGGTTTCATTACTTAATTTATACGATGACACCAATATGCAATACGATTGTTCCGCCCCTCTCCCCACGCGCCCCCGAAGCTGATGGAGTTGGGATAAACCGAATCGTTCGGCGCTTTCGATCACCATTACAGATGCATTCGGCACATT
>JAISDJ010000339.1 GCA_031264865.1 Tannerellaceae bacterium
GCCGTGGCAACGGGAAAGTGTACGCATCCACAGAACAACGCCCTGATCTCCGACCTGCCTCCCGGTATTATGGAAATCGGAATGGGACAGCATGGCGAAGGCGGCGGCGGACAAAAACCGTTGGTGTCGGCAGATGATACAGCCGTTGAAATGGTAGATTTACTCTGCCGGCAGCTTCAACCGAAAAGCGGGGATAAGCTGATGTTGATTATTAACGGAACAGGTGCTACCACTCAAATGGAGCACAACATTATTTTCCGCAAGGCGTACAAAGAACTGGAAGCCCGTGGAATGAAGGTGGTGGCCGGCCGTATACAGGAAATCCTGACTGTACAGGAACAAGCCGGTTTCCAAATGATTATAGCTGTCCTGGACGATGACCATATCAATTACCTCAATAACAAAAAAGCGGATGCGCCTTATTGGACAACGATAGGGAAGTAAAGTATGGAATTTCTGACGATTGATCTGTTTAAAGCGATGCTCCGGCAGGCGCTTGATGAAATAAAGAAACGGGAAGATGAGTTTTCTCAGTTGGATGCCGTGATTGGCGACGCCGATCATGGTACAGCTATCGTTACTGCTCTTTCAGCTGCCGTTAAAGCCGCCGAAAAGGGTGCCGAGTTTAAATCCATGCTGAACGATATGGGATTTGGCGTAATGCTTGAAACGAGTGGTTCTACAAGTACTTTGCTGGGAGCCTTATTCTTGGGTATGGCCGATTATGCATCGGGAATAGCATTGGATGCAGCAGGGATAAAAACAATGTTTTCCGGAGGTTTGGCAAATGTAATGAAACAAACGCAAGCCCGTATAGGCGATAAGACCATGATGGATGCTCTCATCCCCGCTGTGGAAGCTATGCAAACATTTACATCCGGCGATGTCAGGGAACTTTTTAAAGCAGCAGCAATGGCAGCCCGACAAGGCGCCGAACAAACAATAAATATGAAAGCAAACTATGGCAGAGCCCGTAACTACGGCGAACGCTCAATAGGTTATGCTGATAGTGGCGCATCTTCATGGAGCTGTATGATTAACGCTTTTGCAGAATGTATAATTAAATAAAGTATGGCTGATTTAGATGAATTAAGAGAAGGCAGCGATTTTGGATTGGGAGTAACTACCGGCAATCAGGATTATCACGTGAAAGGGGCCAATCATCTGCCTTGGGGAATGAAAGACCGTCTTTCACGTATTTTCAATCCAAAGACAAATCGTACGGTAATGTTGGCTTTTGATCATGGTTTTATTATGGGGCCTACCTCAGGATTAGAACGGATAGACCTAAGTATCCTGCCGTTGGTTCAATATGCTGATTGCTTGATGTGTACCCGGGGCATATTGCAAACAGTTATACCACCAAATACGAATAAACCGGTATGCCTTCGTTCGGATGCAGGAACAACGATTCTCACAGAGTTGAACGATAACGTCTTGATTGATATAGAAGATGCTATCCGTTTAAATGCATCGGCTATGGCAATCATGCTTGCTATAGGCGACCCAGCTTTCGAAGCGAAAACAATTGCCAATCTTTGTAAAGCTGTCGATTCGGGAAGCCGTTATGGTATACCTGTTATGGGAGTAACAGCGGTAGGCAAACAAATGGTACGCGATGCCCGTTATTTTGGATTAGCTTCACGTGTCTGTGCCGAAAATGGTGCTACGATTGTAAAAACATATTATTGCGAAGGTTTTGAGAAAGTAGCCGCCGCCTGCTCCGTTCCGGTTGTCATTGCCGGAGGGAAGAAACTACCTGAGAAAGAAGCGTTGGAGCTTTGCTATAAAGCCATTAACGACGGCGCTTCGGGAGTAGATATGGGACGAAATGTCTTTCAAAGTACCTCTCCGGCAGCTATGATACAGGCAATACAGGGTGTTGTTCATGATGGACTAACGCCGGAGGAAGGTTTTGAACTATTTAGAGATTTGTAACTTTCAACTGTAGGCTTGGACACAACGTGGTTTATTCCTTAGATTATGATACTATTATGGTATACGGATTACGTGAAGTAGCACGGATTTTTATTTAAAAAAAGCTCTGTGATATGCTGTGTAAGTGCTTATTTTTCAGCAAAAAATCATTGTGATGTCTTGAGGAAACCATTATGATAGTTTTGAAGAAACATTGTGATGGTTTTCCAAAGGCATTATAATGATTTCCCAAGAGGTTCGTAATCTTTGTGTAGGTCGGATTTACTTATATGTTTGTGAGTTTAGGACGAATTTATTATATTTGTTGACCATCTGTTATTCTAAGCGCTCAAACCAACCTATAATATGTTGTCCGATATGATAAAGAAAATTGAACAAAGGTTTCCATTACTTGTTACTTTGGCTAATGAGAGCAGGACGGCTGTACAATTTAAAGAAAAACTGGGTTGTTGGGTTTTATCCCAATCAGATGCTGTTTCCGGTAATCGTTTGAAGGAGAAAGTAGCTGAACGGATCTTATTATTGATCCAATATGATGGCGTTTCGATAAATGAATTATCCACGGGAGAACAATTACCTGTTCTTACAATAACGTATCTTTGGCAATTTCTAACCCATCAATTAACGGAAAAGGTTTCTATTGATTTGTTTATCGACTTATACCACCAATTTGATCTATTAGAAAATCCTATAACCATAGAGCCCGACCGTAATTTAGTGCATAAGCAAATGGACCGTTGGCCTACAGGGATCGACGAAGAAGTAGTGTCTACTCGCTTGGCAAATAAAGACAGGATAATCAAAGGCCTTATAAAAAAAATAGAAAGAAGACATTCTCCTTCATCAAAATATCAGTTTACTGATGAAATGACATTTGAAGAAAGGTATGCGCAAGTAAACGAATGGTGGAATACCAGCCGTTTTCATCTTGTTATGGCTATAAAAAGCCCTACGGAATTAAATTATTTTCTGAATAATTCATTATCTGGCGAAACAATGAATTTGCTTTACCGGGCAAAAAAGAAAGGAATGCCTTTTTTTATTACCCCTTATTATCTTTCATTGCTTAATCCCGGAAAAGAAGGATATAACGATGAGACGATACGTTCGTATATCTTATATTCAAATGACTTGGTGGATACCTATGGAGATATTAAAGCTTGGGAAAAAGAAGATGTTGTAGTGGCCGGCCAATCAAATGCCGCCGGGTGGTTATTACCCGAAGGCCATAATATCCATAGAAGATATCCGGAAGTAGCTATTTTAATACCTGATTCTATGGGACGTGCCTGTGGCGGTTTGTGTGCCTCTTGCCAACGTATGTATGATTTTCAGAGTGAGCGTTTAAATTTTGATTTTGAATCATTAAAACCAAAAGAAACCTGGGATAAGAAACTACGCCGCCTAATGCAATATTTTGAGGACGATGCCCAACTAAGGGATATTCTGATAACCGGTGGAGATGCTTTGATGAGTCAGAATGCTACGCTTCGCAAAATATTGGATGCCGTATATAAAATGGCTCTTCGGAAAAGGAAAGCGAATGAAAGCCGCCTCCAAGGCGAAAAGTATGCGGAAATACAACGCGTACGTTTGGGAAGTCGCCTTTTGGCATATCTTCCCTTACGTATTACAGATGAATTGGTGGAGATTTTACGCGAATTTAAAGAAAAAGCCTTGCAGGCAGGTATTTCGCAATGCTATATTCAGACACACTTCCAGTCTCCTTTAGAAGTAACCCCGGAGGCTAGAGCAGCTATCGAAAAGATATTGAATACCGGTTGGATAATTACCAACCAATTGGTGTATAACGTAACAGCCTCACGCCGCGGACACACTGCCAAATTACGCCAGACACTAAATAGCATAGGGATAGTGTGTTATTATACCTTCTCAGTAAAAGGTTTTAGGGAAAATTATGCGGTATTCACCCCCAATAGCCGTTCTTTGCAGGAAGAAAAGGAAGAAAAGATATTTGGCTTGATACCTAAAGATAAACGAGAAGAATTACATTCTATCATTACAAATAAACGTCCGTTAGGAAAATACCTCAGTCGTTTCCTGAAAGAAAACAAACTTTTCTTTGCCGGCACCGACCGTAATGTACTAAATCTTCCCGGAATAGGAAAAAGTATGACATTTGTAACGATAGGTATTACAGTGGAAGGAAAACGTATTCTGAGGTTCGACCATGATACCAGCCGCCTGCACAGTCCGGTTGTTAATAAAATGGGAAAAGTATATATCGTAGAAAATAAATCAATTGCCGCCTATCTCCGTCAATTAAAAGAGTTAGGCGAAGATTTAAACGAATATGCAACGATCTGGAATTATTGCGAAGGAATAACAGAACCCTGTTTAAGCTTGTATAACTATCCCGGTTACCCTTTCCGGGCAACAGATAAAATGACTAATCTGGAATTGAATTGTTAAATTTGCGAATTATGATACAAAACGAAAGAGAAATCCGAAAAGAGCAGGTATTGCACATTGCCTGTCAAATGATGACGGCTGCTCGCACAGCTCCTAAGGGAAAAGGAATGGATATCATAGAAATCGGTATGGTTACAGGGGATGATATCGAGCGTTTGTCTGAAGAACTGTATATTATTTATGAAGAAAAAGGATTGAAATTCCTTTTACGCGACGCTGAGAATATCCTGCATGCGGATGTAATTGTTATTATTGGTACCAGACAACAAACACATGGCCTGAATTGCGCTCATTGCGGATACCAGACATGTGTGGAAAAGCCGGAAGAAGTACCTTGCGCTATTAATACGATAGATGTTGGAATTGCTGTTGGGTCGGCTTGTGCAACTGCTGCCGACTCCCGTGTTGATACACGTGTTATGTTCAGCGCAGGTTTAGCTGCTCAACGTCTTGGCTATTTAGGAGAAGCCAAATGTATAATGGCTATCCCTGTTAGCGCCGGGTCAAAGAATCCGTTCTTCGACCGGAAACCACAGGCTTGAAGATGCATCGCTTGGCATGCGCCAGTCTCCCCTTGGGGATAAACTGATGGAACCTACTTTCGGTCCGTCGGGCAAGCAGCTGCGTTTGAATTGTTGGGAAAAGAAACGATGAAAGAAAGTCTGCAACCATTTTTTGATCGTATCTTTATCATATTTTCCTTCAAAGGCCTTTTGGGCCAGGTAATTAATTTTTTCTGGGGTGGAACCGAAACGCAAGAATTGATAAAGGAAGAAATCATGTAATTCATAAGGTCCGACTAAATCTTCTGTTTTTTGAGAAATATTGCCGTCTTTATCTGCCGGAATTAGCTCCGGGCTGATAGGCGTATGGGCTATATCCAACAAAGTTGCTTTGGAAGATTCATCCATTTTATTAGTAGCAACCCATTCTACCAGATAACGTACCAATGTTTTGGGAATACTGGTATTTACCCCATACATCGACATATGATCGCCATTATAAGTGGCCCAACCAAGCGCTAATTCGGAAAGGTCACCTGTTCCGATAACCAACCCGTTTTCCTGATTAGCAATATCCATAAGTATTTGTGTACGTTCGCGTGCCTGACTGTTTTCATAAGTGACATCGTGGATAGACGGATCGTGCTCTATATCCTTAAAATGTTGTTCGGTAGCTTTTACAATAGATATTTCGCGTGATGTTATACCAAGCGATTGCATCAGGTTAACTGCATTGATATAGGTACGGTTCGTTGTGCCGAATCCGGGCATTGTAATTCCTATTATCTGTTTACAAGGAAGTTTTAAAGCATCGAAAGTAAGTACAGCAACGAGTAATGCCAACGTAGAATCCAGCCCGCCGGAAATACCAATAATAGCCGTTTTTGCATGTACATGAGAAACTCTTTTTGCTAAACCTGCTACCTGAATATTGAGTATTTCTTCGCAACGTTCATTCAAGGCATCACCCGACGGAACAAAAGGATGTGGGTCTATATATCGTGTAAGTTCGAATTTATTCGTTTTAGGTAAGTCGAATGGTATTTTAATTGTTTCTTTAGGCAGAAGTGTTTCTGCTCCTTTCATAAAGCTAACGTTTGTTAGCCTTTCATTCTGTAAATTATCTATGTCGATTTCGCTGATAACCAACTGTTCTTCCATCGTGAAACGTTTGGATTCTGTCAGTATAGTTCCATTTTCGGCAATTATTCCTCCACCGGCAAATACCAAATCGGTAGACGATTCTCCATATCCTGCCATAGCATATATATATCCTGCTATACATCGCGCCGATTGCTGGCTGATTAACGAACAGCGATAACGATGTTTTCCGATTAATTCGTTACTGGAAGAAGGATTTAAAATAATGTTAGCCCCTGCCATAGATAATAACGAACTGGGAGGAACAGGTACCCAAAGATCTTCACATATTTCAATACCAACGGAAACATTCCCGTATTCAAAAAGCAAATGGCTTGATAACGGGTAATTGTTATCTTTAATCGTAATTGTTTTTTCTTGCAATTCAAGGGAAGAAGTGAACCAACGTTGTTCTTGAAATTCTTTATAGTTAGGCAGATATGTTTTAGGAACGACTCCTGCTATTTTACCTTTTTGAAAAGCAACAGCCGCGTTGATCAGGCGATTTCCCAAGACTAACGGAAGCCCTACTACGGTAAAGATTGCAAGGTCTGCCGTATTATTTACCAGTTTAAACAGTGCATCTTCGGCCGACTTCAACAAGGTCTGCTTACCGAAAAGGTCGAGGCAGGTATAAGCCGTAATACATAATTCGGGAAATGTCATGATTTGAACATCCCTCTCCGACGCTTTCCGCATCAGCCCTTCAATCCGTTCGACGTTGTAAAAACAATCCGCCACCGAAACATGCGGAACAGCCGCCGCCACTCTTATAAATCCGTAATTCATATCTTCTTATGATGCTTTAATAGTTAGAGCTTAGATGTACAAAGGTAATACTTTTACAATATTGCGGAGCCCCTGGCGATTTTCAATCATTCTTTTTTATCTTTGTGCTTTGACAATCAGATAACAAACATGGCAAATTCAGTAAACTTTCAAAACGAATTATCGCTTCAGATAAAAGCCCGTTTTCCGGCTATTTACATCATAACGTGGGAGGAACAGCGGCTTGTAGCGACGATAAAGGAGATGGCAAGCAACCGTTCGCTATTCTCGAAAGCCCGCGACGTCTGGGAGTGGACGGTCATCGACGGCTTCAAATGCAACGGTAAAAGCAAGGGCGGCGATATTCAGACCTCGCAGCGGGCGCTGGAGTTTATCAACACCTACGAGGGCGACGGTATTTTTATCCTGAAGGATTTGTACCACGACCTGGCTCAGCAGGCTCGCGCCATCGAGGCTTCGCTGATACGCACGCTGAAAGACCTGGTGTGGAATATCAAAGAGGATAAATTTCTGAAAACACTTATTATCACCGGTTTCGACAAGTTCATCCCGGATGATTTACAGAAGGAAATCCAGATAAGGACATTCGAGCTGCCCTCCAAGGAGGAGTTAAAAGAAGCCCTTCTCAACTTAGTGAAACAGAACGAGCATAACGACAAACTCCGGTT
>JAISDJ010000367.1 GCA_031264865.1 Tannerellaceae bacterium
TCAGCAAAGACGGAAGTCCAACGGCTGAGTTTTGACGCCTGGGGTCGCAGACGGGATGCCAATAACTGGAGCAATTATCAAAACCTCCCCGCCATGAAATTCGACCGGGGATATACCGGTCATGAGAACCTTGAGATGTTCGGACTGATCAATATGAACGCACGGATGTATAATCCCGCCCTCGGCCGTTTCCTCAGTGCAGATCCCTACGTGCAAATCCCGGACTTCTCGCAGACCTATAACCGATACAGTTATGCGAACAATAACCCGATGATATATACCGATCCAAGTGGAGAAGTTGCTTGGTTTGTTATACCATTAGTTATGGCTGCCGTTAGCGGGACTGCAAACGTGGTTGCCAACTGGAAAGACATAGATGGTTTCTGGCAGGGGGTAGCTTCCTTTGGAGTAGGTGCATCGGCAGGATTCTCAATTGCAGCAACAGGAGGCGCAGGAGCAGGATTCTGGGCAATGGCAGGGGTGGCAGCGGCAGGAGGCGCCGCTACGGGAGCAACAAACAACGTGGTGGCTCAAACCGGCACTAATTTCTCCGGATTCAATAATATAGATTGGGGACAGGTAGGCGTGAGTGGCGCCGTAGGCGGAGCGGCAGGTTTTGCAGGATCAGCGGCAGGAGCATGGGCAGCTAATACGGATTGGATGGTTAATGGTATATCAAGTCCTTTAGCTAAAGCTGTAATCGTATCACCGTTAGCGGCAGGAGCCGGACATGTAGCAGGAGGCACGACAGCCAATCTTTTTGCCGGACAAAGCCTGGATAATGCTTTTGCTAATTCTTTTAAGGGAATCGGGAAAAGTATGGCTATCGGCGGTGCCATTGGTGTTGGTACTACTGCTGGTATGTTGTATGCAAGTGGGATTAACCCGTTGACGGGGAACGCACTTGCTACCAAGGGGGGAACAACGGTTTATCGAGCTGTCAATGCCGCAGAGAAAGCCTCTATCGATAGTTCTAAAAGTTTTCTACTAAAAGAAGGAGGTACAGAAGTTAAGTATTTTGCAAAATCTCTTGAAGATGCTTACTCATATGGAAAACTTCTTTATCCCAACGGATATAGCGTTGTTCAAGGTACCGTAAATCCAGCTCTTAATATTGGTACATATTGGTATCCTTTTGTTGACGGTATGGGAGCTTACGCTTTTCCCGGAAGTGTTTTACCATATATTACACCAATTTTCCCTTAAAAAATTAACAACTATGAATTTACATCCCAGAACATATCATTATATTGGAAAAATTACTTTAGAAAACGATTGTACGTTAAAACAGGAACGGCTTTCGGACGAAGATATTGACCCATGGCTTTTTTTAGTCTTTGATAAAAAAGGAGAAAGGCGGTTTACTTTTTTTTATAAAATTGAGCAGCCGACAGAATTTTTTTGTAAAAAATCGTTTAATATCCTGATGCATTTCATTGTGGAAGAAGGAGGTATAATAGACACGAAAAAAGTAATGAAACTTAATGAAACTTATGACGTTTGGCGAGCAGAAAAATTTATAGGTACAGTAAAGATAATAAGAGTATTGAAATAGTGATAAATGAGATTGATTTATGGTATTCAGCGGATTGGAACAATGTTTATTCCCTAATGAAATATTATTATGAGTTGGAAAGAGCAATTATCAGAAATAGAGAGCCACTTTGGTTATCACGAAAAACGAGACTGGAGGCCTGCCGTTGAATTGGTTAAAAGTCTTGTCGAAAAATATCCATATGATGTAGAAGTCTATATTCGCACAATCTATTTAATACATAATATTCTCGTAGAAGAAGACTATCCAAATAATGAGCATGATGAAATGGCTAGCCTATTGAAAAAATATTTTGATGAGTCCTATAGTTTATTCTCAGAAAATACAGAATACTTGTTTTTCATAGGCGAAATTCTTCATATAGCAGAATGGTATTTTGGTTTGGAAGACACTATATTAGCAATCGAAATGCAAAAAAAAGCGATGGAGAAAGAACCAGGTAATTTATTGTATGAATGGGCATATAGATTATCTTATCCTGGAGACATTGTGGCAGGATATTTAGCAAATCAGCTAATTGAACATGAAAAAGGGAAAGTCGACTGGCTTAAAAGTAAAGGTTTTCCCGGAAATTATGTATTAGAGCATTTGCAAATGAGTAATCAAAAGTATTTAGAACAAAAAGCTCTCGAATGAGAGCTTTGTACTTATTACAGAATAGCAATATTTTTTAAAAGTAGTTTTTGAATTTCTTTTTAGTAAAGAAAGAGTGTTGTTCAAAAACTGTATTTTTGTTGTAAAAATCAGGAACAATGAATGGTAAAAATGGTATTTTTGAAATCGGACTTACTAAAGACGGTATAATTGACCCTAGATTTTTCAGACCTATTAAATAGCCCAGCAATGAAATACTTAGTTATAGATGCTGCATTAAGTGGCACAGGAGTTAGAGATAAGCACAAAGGTGGCTATACAGATCCTGAAGACTTAGGTTTAAGTTTGACAACTAAGCAAAGATTAAATGAGTGGTTGTCAAAATATGAAAACGAACATTACAATGGTTTTACAGATAATAACATTATTAATGAGCTTGACCGAGAAGGAAAAGAAATAGCTTTAATGATTAAGAATGAATTGTCGGAAGTAAAAATAAAATACTTTTCTGATGCACTATTGACAAATGAGATGATATGATGAAACAAAAACTAATATATATGCCATTATTGAATGAAGAGACTACGGTTTCAAGACCTGTGGTTGCTTCTGATATGGGAAGTAACATATACAAAATGATCCAAATTCTTATTGGAAGGTTCCTTCTGGAACAGGTACATTTAGAATATTTTAAAGAGTAAAGTTATGGAAGTAAAACAGATATATGATAATCTTATTCAAATTTTAAGGCTCATAGCATCAACTCCAAATGTTCAAATAGCTTCATTTCCTCAATTTGTAAATGTTGCAGATGAAATAGCCCTGTCATACAATGATATTTATTTGTTAGTCCCTTTATTGAAAAAAGAAGGCCTAATATCTCCTGTTGTTTATGGTATATTAACACAAATGGATGAACTATTTGACATTATGTCACAAAATAAATCGATATGGAATGTAGATGCACTTGAAAATGATAAATATTGGCAAAAATCAAGATTTTTAGCTCTTTCTATTCTAAAAGAATTAAATGAATCTTATGATAAGCCAAATCTTGGATTTGTTAACTGGATAACGTAAATAATGAAACTATTTTTTAAAATATTATTTTGCATTTTTACAATGCTTATTATCACAGAGGGATAGATTATGTTTTTGATCCAACAAATGGCCATGGTGGTATTAAATATGAAAAATATGAATTTTAAAGATTTTTATTGGCACGATTCTGTAATAAAAAATATTATTATAAATCGTGATAATCCGGGTATAAAAGATGAAATAAAAATAGAAATCGTATGGGATGACAACGATGAAAGGGTCAACGTTGTTTTCGAAGGTGTTTATTGGGTAAGAATGGATTTGAATTTCGGAATTATTGCAAGTGAAAATATACTTCGAGGTTACCTTTTTCCGAGCAATGATAAGGATTTAATTAATCTTTATTCGTCAAGGAAAGGTTTTTTGGATGATATAAAACTCAATGTTTACGAGATTGAATTAAACTCAACAGGAGGGCGAATAAAAATTATTGCGAAAAGTTTTAGAGTTGAGAAATTGTAAAATGGTAGTTTTTCAATGAAAACCAATGCTTCGTAACAATTGTATTATATCCAATAAGATAGTCTAAGCATATGGAAAATATAAAATTCTCAAACAATCCACAGTTGTATAATCCTGATAGTGCTTTTGTAGCACATCTGTCAAAAGTGAGAGGTAAAGAAGATTTGCTTAAACAACTTAGTGATAAATTGAAATTTCCTGATTATTTTGGATTTAATTGGGATGCTTTATTTGAGTGTCTAAGAGATTTTCATTGGATAGAACAGCAAAAAATAGTATTAGTTCATGATGACTTGCCAGTTCTTGAAGAAAAAGATTTACATATCTACTTAGAAATACTTATTGACGCGGTTAAAACATGGCAGGATTGGAAAGAAGGTGAAGAACATAGTCTTGAAGTTATTTTTCCTGAAAGTGGTAAAGATTTAAAGGAATTATACTTATAATTAAATTAATGGTGAAAAAGCTATCGAATGAGGGCTTTGTACTTATTACAGAACAGCAATATTTTCATTAAAGAAGTCTTTGAATTTCTTTTTAGTAAAAAAAGAATGTTGTTCAAAAAACTGTATTTTTGTTGTAAAAATCAGGAAAAAGAATGAAGAAGTTATTTCTGATATTGTTTGTGTTACTGACGATTCCGGTTTTTGTTGGCAGTGCTGTCGGTGGTTATACAAGCAGATTTACTGCCGGATTGACAATGACAGGCGATTTTGGAGATGTAAACAACGTCGGATGGAAAGGCGCTATGTTTGGTGCATCTATTGACGGTATCAGTAGTTCCGTTTCCGCTTATAGGTATGTTACTAAAAATGGTATTGATCCATGGACGGGGAATTTAAGCTTTAGAAAGGCTCCTGCACTAACAGATTATAATCTTACCGCCGACCCATTAGGAGATAATATTACATTGTACAAAGGAACGACTGGAAGTGAAAATGGACAAGGTCCTTTATTTATGACTGACAATCCCGACTATGCAGCAGGTTATGTAGCAAATGGTAGGAAGGTAGTCAACGTTACTATTCCAAGAAGCGCATTAAATCAGATGTATCATAATGGTGTTTTAGAGTACAGAATTGGTACTTATTACGGTGGTAGTAAACCATACACAGAATATATGTTCAGTCCCTTGGTTAAATCTTTAATTCTGAATCGTTAAAATGAGAACAATCTCGGATAAAGTGCAAAACATAACTCAAAATTTAATAGAATTAGGACAACAATACTGCATAAATAAATTCACGGCAAATATCTTTTATAAAAAAGTAGATGCTAATGATTTAAGTATTTGTAGTAATTTCTTTGAAAAGAGAAAAAAAATACTGCAAATATTAACTAATGGAGATTTACTTTCTTTTGTTGATATAGCAAAAGAAATAGAAATATATCAAAAGAAATTACTTTGGTTGGATTTTGAATTATGTTACGTTTCTCAAAATATCATTGTTATTATTGTTGTCTTTGTTCCGAAAGAAATGGAAGATAATACTGAACTAAAATGGCATTACTGTGTCCCAACACCTCCGGATTATAAAGATAAAAAACAAAAATTTGATGCAAATTGGCAATTTACGTCTTGGTCGGCAAGATGGAAAATATTTTGGTGGCAACATAAAATCAGGTTCAGACGATATGTTCAGTAAAAAAATCAAGAATAAATATTGTTGTTTTTGGTTTTCTGTATTTCATAAACAACCGAAAACAAGTGATTGTATTCGGGTTTTTGATACACGAATTGAAATAAGAATAAAGGAAGCATTTATTTTTAAGTGTTTTATCTTAATCTGAAAAAAGTTAATTGAAAAAGAAAAAACGTTAACTTTGCAATAGTGAAGGGGGGGGAAGTTGTTGTTAAGACGGAAATGCAGGCATTAAAAACCTTTAGATTTAGGCTCTACAGGCAGGACTACAGCAGCAAATCTCACTGAGCAGTTAGCAATGAAAGAAGCAATGAGCAATTCATAAATGGGTACTGTTGTTATGGAAAGGATGAAAGACTCAAGATGGTTTGGTTGGAGTAAAATGCAATATACTCAAGTTAATGATTTTAAATTCAAATAACTTATGAAAATACGTTGTATCAATAATACAGGAGTAAGTTTACGTTCCTATGAATACGAGCCAATTACTAATAGAGAAGTTTTTGGGAGATTTGGAGTATCTGAAATGGCAGAATATGGAATAGAAATCGGCAAAGAATATTTAGTAATGGGTTTAATAATTTTTAAAACTTACCAAGCCTATTTAATAGATGATAACGGATTCATTTCTGCCTGTCCGTGTCAATTGTTTGAAGTTGTTGATAGTAAAGTAAATCCAAATTGGCACTTTAGATTAATAGAGAAAGACGAAGATATTTATCCTTTTATACAATCAATTTTCGGGTATCCTGAATTATGTTCTGATAAAAAGGCATATGAAAACCTTATTGTAGAAATGGAAGAAGACACACAACGGATTTATTTCAGACGAAAGATAGAATTAGAAAAGGACTTTGACAAGGTATAATTAATGAATGGGCAGCTTAGTTATTTGTACAATAGTTTTAGATTTCATAATTGCAGTAAAAGCCTCACAATAGTGGGGCTTTTACTTGGGCTATATTATTTTATTTTAATAACGCATCACGGATAGCCGTTATTTCTGCATTCGCGTTTCTGGCTGTTTCAATAGAAGTTATTTTGTCTTTAAGTGGACTGATCGTTTCACCTAATTCTTTCAAATCAGGATAATAAGCTGTTAAATCAGCTGTAATTTCATTTAATGTTTCCAAACGTTTCATCAGATTATCAGACAAACCGGCTGTTGTTGCATCTCCTTTTACTACTAATGAAGGATTGGCGTATACGCAAGCTATCTCGGTGGCAATACCACTTAGCATTTCTATTTGTACATCAATTCTATCATTGTCAATCATTTCCTGTAGAATCTGGTTTTCTCTGTTTTGAAGGAATTGAGCAAATTCTTCCTTAGAAACGTTCTCAGGAGCAGGCTCTTGCAAGACATTCATTATAAATGTTATATTGAGGTCTGACGTTAATTTTGCCAAAACATTTTCAAGTTCTGTCGTGTTTTGTCCCATGGCTTTTAATACACTATAGTCGGCAAAATAGATTCCGCATGCGCGTGCCTTTCGCGAAGCAGAAGTAAGTTCCGAAGCTTTTGAAGCGGGAAGCATAAACTGTGTGTCGCCTACGCCAATGGATACTTCACCGGTGGCAATACGATAAGGGATTTCCGACGACGGCATATCTTTCAGTAATTGTACAGTTTCTGCTCTTACTTCTTCCGTCAATAGACTCTTGGGGACATTCCCGGCAATAACAGCCGCTTCTTCGGTTTTAGCTTCATCTTCTTTTGCTTTCTTTCCTCCACACGAAGATATACAGAAGATGAATGCCGTAAGGGTAATCAGACCAATAATACTCTTTTTCATAATGTTCAATATTAGTAATTTATATTTTTAATATTCATTTCGTTCTTTAAAATACCTTCCGGGAAACTCTGCGAATATAGCTATTATCGCTAAAAGAGCAAAGAAACCGAGAATCAATAAATTAAATTTATATGTAGAAATGTAATTTCCCCTGATATTCTTTTCATGACTATAAAAGGCAGCTCTTCCCCATTGATTATCAGGCTCAACATAGATTAAACCTACTTTCGGCCAGAGACGATTGTTACTTTCTTTGTAAAAACGCCCGGAGATAGCGCCTGTTACCAGCTCTTCAATAGCCGTATTATGATGATTTTTTCTAAGCGTATTCAGCCATTCGCCCCCTTTTTCATGAACAATACTTTCAACGGTTTTATCTAATAATGCGGTAAATTTATGCGCTCTTACTTTTAGCGCTGAATCTACGTTGTTCAGATATACGGTGTAAGATTCTCCTTCGGCGGGAGGATCCATTCGGGCAGCTCTGCTTAATATGGGTATTTCATTAGTTATTATCAAGGGCTGTTTCAAGGATGAGTTGCCATCCCTATATCGTTCCGCCAGGCTACGGACTCGCTCCAGGTGGATATCCTTATAATATTGGGCAAGGAACTTTTCTTTCTCAACCGGGAAAAACATTTTATTATAGGCATTATCCGTGAATTGCTCTACCATTAAAACTTCAAAAGCCCAACGTGAAGGAATTACTTCGCCAATAAGAGGTACTACATTCTTATCGGAAGCTCCTCCTGTATTCAGGTCATCAAATTTGATTACAACTCCGCATAGAAGTATTTGCGGAATGAGTAATAAGGGTATTGTAATATAAATAGCCACAAGAGAACTTAACGTTTGTGATAACCAAAGACCGGTAAGATTGGACAAAAATGCCGTAGCCCACAAAACGCTCCACCAGGTTAAAAACATCTCTTTGCCAACTTCTATTATTCCGTTTCCTATCCAAATAAACAAGAACGTTTGAATACCCGACAACAAAAACAAATAGACTATTTTAGAACTAAGATAGCTACCCCGGCTTAAACGTAAAAAACGTTCCCGTTTAAGAATCATACGATCTTTTATAATCTCTTCCGCACTAATACTTAGCCCGATAAATGTAACAACAATAACAGACATAAAGATATAAGAAATGAAGTTCTTATTCCCTAGCAACGTATAGTTGCCTTCATCTGCAAACTTTGTCAGAAGCGCAACGATTAAAGCAAGTAAAGGAGCTTCCAGCAATGCAATCGTAAGATATTGTCTGTTAACGATTTTTGCTCGTACATTCCGCTCGATAAAGATGAAGAATTGTTTAAACCACGAAGGTTTCTGTTGTTTTCTATCCGGTAGCTTCTCTTTTTTAACCCGTTTGAATGCCGGACGTAAATTCAGATACATTTCATGCCATTCTGCGGGAGTAAATTTGCGTAGATTGGTCTGGTTTCCCGAATCGTCAATCTTTTTTGAATTGATAATATTTAAAATTAATTCGGGGTTTACATTTCCACAAGTACTACAAACGCTGATATCTTGATCGGTATATTTGGCAACCTGTTTAAAATAAGTGACCGCTTCTATCGGATTACCATCATAAATAGGATAACCTCCTTTATCCAAAAGCCATAACCTGTCGAACAGTTTATATATATCCGAAGAAGGTTGGTGTATATTGACCACGATTAAGCGCCCGCGATGTGTTTGCTCTTTCAATAGTATCATTACCTTTTCCGAATCGGAAGAAGATAGCCCTGATGTAGGTTCGTCGAGATAAAGGATTGCCGGTTCACGGATAAGTTCTAAAGCGATATTGAGTCGTTTACGTTGTCCGCCGCTAATCGTTTTACGGATAGGCGAACCTACTTGCAATTCGCTAATCTCTGTCAGTTCCAAATCTTTCAAGACATTCGTAACACGTTCTTCTATTTCTTTATGTGAAAGACGGGCAAAACAAAGACGGGCGGTAAACAATAAGTTTTGATAAACCGTCAGTTCTTCTATTAATAAATCATCTTGCGGTACAAATCCTATCAAATGCCTGGTTTCGGGAGAGGTAACCGGGTATCCGTTAACCGTAATTGTTCCCTTATCAGGGTATATATTACCGTTCATAAGGCCGAGTAAGGTAGATTTGCCTACGCCGCTTCCTCCCATAATGGCAACTAATTGCCCTGATTCCAGGTCGAAAGAAAAATCATGAATTCCATTCGAACTCTTCTTAAACGTAAAGTCAATATCACGTCCGGACAGGCTGACGAACTCCGTTCGCTTATCCTTATTAAAGACAGCTTGTAAATCACTATAATATACCGGCAGAAAAAGCGGCCCTTTCACTACGCTACTATGCTGCCAGGTATAAAAAATATCCGAAGTAACAGGAATGTCATTTACGAAAACAGAACCAATCCCTTGATAGGTAAAGATATATCGTTCAAACCGATTAATGAACCATACACGGATATAGCCCTCCATACCTTCGCGAACAATATGGTTATTATTCTCTTTTGCTTCACTGCTTATAGTAAGTATATAAAGTGATGGCATACCAAGAACAAAAGCCACTATATGATCAAACTCATCCGGCGGAATGGAGAATATATCCGCCACCAGATGAAATAATTTCAGATGGCTATCTAATTCATCACTGTTATTATATGCAAACTCAATAAAACGTATTAACAGAAGTAATTGTTCTTCAGACGTTAATTGAACTTTCATTTGTTCACAAATCCTTTTGATGATTTGTTCTTTGTCAATAGCAAATTCCGAATCGTCGTATATACTCCTTAGTTCTGTATATAGTTTGATATATTCATCATGCGAACGTACCCCGAAGTGGCTGGATAGATAAGAATGAACTGCCCTGATAGCCTGACTGTTTTCTATTTTCACAACAGAAGCAAATACGGCAAACAGATTTAATAGTCCGTTCAGGATATTCTCATTCATTCTCTACATTCAAACAATCTGATTCGTGTAAACCCTTTCTTTATACAACCCCCAAATTTTGGCAGGAGCTGTCCGAGTATTTACCGCACTTTCGGTATTATCTAACGCCGGAATTGATTTTCCATCTTTAATTACTTGAATGGCACGGAGAATGGTTACATCATCTTTATAGAAAACAGGATAGAAACCGGCTTCATCAAAGAAATTACGTGAGATATACGCCATTAAGTGAGTTTCGATCAATTTAGCTGAAATTTCGATTAAAGCCGGACGTTTTTTTATGCCTTTTGTTGCGGCAAAATCCGTAAAGTCCGACAATAGAGGTTGCTGTTCCAAATACCGATATAAATCCTGATAAGTCTTGAAAGAAGACAATTTATCAAAGTTTTTGTCCGAATATTCCAATGCATATAAGTAAAGAATGCTGGAACTACGGGCAACACTGTTAAAATAAGACGTTACGCCGCTCGTATCGCTTGGTATGAATATATCCGGCATAATACCTCCTCCCCCATAAACCTTACGTCCTATGGAAGTGGTAAATTGGGGTAAGTTATCCATTTTAATGCTATCGGCCGAATAAAATTCTCCATGTATATAACGGTTATAGATATCCATGTCATAATCTTCTGTTTTACCCAGTTCATATTCTTTCTGGATAGAACGTCCGGAAGGGGTATAATAACGAGCGATTGTAAGGCGCAACTGCGAACCATCCGTCAAGGCAATCTGGGATTGCACTAACCCTTTGCCATAGGTACGGCGCCCGATAATCATTCCCCGGTCATTATCCTGGATAGCTCCTGCAAAAATTTCACTTGCCGATGCCGAACCTTCGTCGGTTAATATAACCAAGGAGTTATCCATACAGGTACCGGTTCCATTCGCGTACACATCACTTCGCGGATACGCTTTCCCTTCTGTATAAACAATTAGTTTTCCCTGCGGCATAAATTCGTTTACCATATTGACGGCAGCTTCCATAATCCCTCCCGAATTTCCGCGTAAGTCGAGAATAAAAGAATTGCATCCTTCCTGCTTTAGTTTAGCGATAGCCGTAATAAAATCATTGTATGTATTACGAGCAAATTTTGATACCTTTATAAAACCGATTCCTTTGCTTACCTCATAAGCAACTTCTACTGAATACACCGGTACATCCCCTCTGGTTACATCAAAATAAATCAATTCCGGATTATCATGACGTAGCACTCCTAATTTTACAGTACTATTCTTCGTTCCCCGAAGGTTTTTCATCACTTGGTTTTGGTCTGTTTTTCGTCCTGAGAAAACAGAATCGTTTATGGTTATAATTCTGTCAAAAGGCAATAAACCTGCTTTTTCGGAAGGGCCGCCCGGGATTACATTAATAACCAATATCGTATCGGTTTGCATATTAAAAGATACTCCGATACCACTGAAGGAACCTTCCAGCTCTTCTTTCACACTTTCAGCGTTTTCAGCGGAAATATATACCGAGTGCGGGTCTAATTCGCTGAATATTTTAGGAATTGTCCCTTCTACCAATTGAGGCATGTTAACAGTGTCTACATACTGTTCATTAATAATATCGAGTATGTAATTTATTTTATTGCCGCTTACATATGAACTGCGATTACTACCTTTATTACGGCTATTGAGGTTTAAATAGTAATTCCCGACAAATATCCCTAAAGCAATACTTGCAGAAATAATTACCGGAAGCCAAATGATTAGTTTCTTATCTTTACTCATTGTCTGAATATCTGTTACTCATTTATATCTATATAATCTAATATAATATCAGCTCGTTTTAATAAGTCACAACCGTCTTCTATACGATATCTTTCAGAGTATACCACCCGTTTTATACCTGATTGTATAATCAGTTTGGCACATTCAATACAAGGAGCGGAAGTGACATAAATCGTTGCACCTTTACTGCTGTTTGAAGAAGCGGCTACTTTTGTGATAGCATTTGCTTCGGCATGCAACACATACGGTTTAGTAACATCATTTTCGTCTTCACAAACATTTTCAAATCCGGAAGGGGTACCATTAAAGCCATCAGAAATAATCATATTATCTTTAACAATCAAAGCGCCTACTTTACGACGGATACAATAAGAACTCTCCGCCCAGATCATTGCCATTCGTAAATAGCGCTTGTCCAGTTCATATTGTTTATCATATTTATCGTGCATTTATCGTAGTTTCCCTTCTTTATTTAAGGTACAAAAGTAATTATATTTGACTTAAATTCTGTTTGTTTCAATTTATTTTTAGAGCCGGATATTTCTTTTTCTTCATTAACGAAGAAATTTATTTGCAGATATCCAACATTTTGTCGAGATTTGTGTTATTTTATATACAGATAGAATGTCTTTGTATACAGGTTAAACAAATCACATTATGCTGAACAAAATCATTCAATATTTCCTGAATAACAGGCTGATAACAATCTTATTGCTTATCATTCTACTTGTTTGGGGATTATCGACTGCCCCATTCAATTGGCACGGGGGATTATTACCCCGAGACCCCGTTCCGGTAGATGCTATTCCTGATATCGGGGAAAACCAACAGATTGTGGCTACCGAATGGATGGGACGTTCTCCTAAAGATATTCAAGACCAGATAACGTATCCTCTTACTACCTCTTTACTTGGAATCCCCGGTGTAAAAACAATCCGCAGTACATCCATGTTCGGTATGTCTTTCATCTATATTATCTTTGATGATGATGTAGAATTCTATTGGAGCCGTTCGCGTATCCTTGAAAAGCTTAATTCGCTTCCTGCCGATGTCCTTCCCGAAAGGGTACAACCAACTCTCGGACCGGATGCAACTGCTTTAGGACAAATCTTTTGGTACACGCTGGAAGGCCGTAACCCCGAAACCGGTGAACCTGCGGGTGGATGGGACCCGGATGAATTAAGGACAATACAAGACTTTTATGCCAAATATGCTATTTCGGCTGCCGAAGGGGTTTCCGAAGTAGCTTCCATTGGCGGTTTCGTCAAAGAATATCAGGTAGAGATCAATCCCAATTCTATGCGGGCTTACAATGTATCCATTATGGATGTGATGAACGCCATACAAAAAAGTAATCTTGATATCGGCGCCGAAACGGTTGAGATCAACAAAGCGGAATACCTGGTGCGGGGCTTGGGATACATAAAGAACGTATCCGACCTGGAGGAAGCGGTAATAACCGTTCGTAATGGAGTGCCCGTTAAGATAAAAGACGTAGCATTTGTTAATCTGGGCCCGGCAACCCGAAGGGGAGGATTGGATAAAGAAGGAGTAGAAGCGGTTGGAGGCGTTGTGGTTGCCCGCTACGGTTCCAATCCGATGCAGGTAATAAGCAATGTCAAAGACAAGATCAGGGAGATGGAAGCAGGCCTTCCGCAAAAGACACTGGCAGACGGTACGGTATCCAAAGTAACAGTTGTTCCTTTTTACGACAGGTCGGGGCTTATACAGGAAACAATCGGAACACTCGAAACGGCTTTATCTCATGAGATACTTATCTGTATAATCGTAGTGATCGTACTTGTTTTCAATCTTCGGGCATCGATTGTTATATCCAGTATATTACCCATAGCCGTTCTTATGACATTCATTTTGATGCGTTACCTGGGTATTGAAGCCAATATTGTCGCCCTGTCCGGTATCGCTATCGCCATTGGGGTAATGATTGACGTGGGGGTTGTGTTCGTGGAAAATATAATCAGGCATATGGAGGAAGCATCCAACAAGGGTATACGTAAAGGGAAGGCTTTGGTCAACCTTATTTATAAAAGCGTAAGTGAAGTATCGGGCGCCTTGTCTACAGCCATGCTTACCACCATTATAAGCTTCCTGCCTGTATTTGCTATGGAAGCACAGGAAGGAAAACTGTTCAAACCTCTGGCTTATACCAAAACGTTTGCTTTGCTTTCAGCCTTCCTGCTGGGGATAGCGATGTTGCCCACATTGGCTTATTATGTTTTCTCACTGAAAATAACGTCCGGGCTCGTTCGCAAGGTGGCTAATGTTGTGCTAATCGCCGGTGGTATAATCCTGTTTATCATCACAGGGATTGTACCCGCATTGGGATTGAGTTTGTTTGGATGCAATAATTTGTTCGCCCATAAGTGGAACAATCATAAAATACCTATATATATTAATGTAGGGATTGCTATTTTTATAGCCGTCTATTACCTTACTATCGAATGGTTGCCCGTAGGTACACAGGAAGGTATTCCCATCAATTTTGTCTTTGTGGTTAGCGCCATTGCCGTTATATTGGGTATATTATGGTTGCTGGTGATTTACTACGAACGTATTTTGCGCTGGTGTCTTGCTCACCGGTGGAAGTTCATGTTGCTACCTGTTATCACGGTGTGCTTCGGCATCATTATCTGGAGAGGTATCGGAGAAGAATTTATGCCGAGTTTAAATGAAGGCTCGTTTCTACTGATGCCCACCAGCATGCCGCATACAGGTATCGAACAAAACCTCGCCTACATAGAAACGCTGGATAAGCGTATTTCTGCTATTCCCGAAGTAGAAATTACCGTCGGAAAGTGGGGACGCGTTAATTCGGCACTCGATCCGGCTCCTACGCAGATGTTTGAAAATACAATAAACTACCGTCCCGAATACATGCTGGATGAGAACGGGCATCGACGGCGATTCAAAGTAAATCATAAAGGCGAGTTTGTTCTTATCAATGACGCCACCTATAATCCCCAAAACGGTTTCAGGCTGATTCCGGTGGATAGCCTCGTTGCTGATAAAAACGGTGATTATTTACGCCAATGGCGCCCGCATATTAAAACATCGAACGATATATGGCAGGAAATAGTGAATGTATCGCATATGCCGGGACTCACTTCTGCGCCGAAATTACAGCCGATTGAAGCTCGCCTTGTGATGTTGTCGACAGGTATGCGTGCACCTATGGGACTAAAAGTATCGGGCCCCGACCTCGAATCTATCGAACAGGGAGGCAAAGCGCTGGAGACTGCCCTGAAAGATGTGCCGGCAATACTCCCTTCTACGGTATTTTACGACCGGGCTGTGGGTGCGCCATACATTGAGATTAAACTAAACCGCCGGAATATGGCGCGCTATGGTATAACCGTTGCCGATTTGCAGGAAGTAATCAGTGCCGCCGTTGGGGGTATGCCATTAACGACAACGGTTGAGGGACGCGAACGTTTCCCTGTCCGCCTCAGATATCCGCGCGAATTAAGAGAGAATCCGGAAGAATTATCAAAACTTATCGTCCCCACTGCCATAGGAGCACAAGTACCGCTCAGCGAAGTAGCCGCTATTGAATACACCAAAGGCGCACAGATGATACAAAGTGAAAACACCTTCTTGCTGGGATATATCATCTTTGATAAAGTGGCTGGTAAAGCAGAGGTAGATGTAGTGAAAGAAGCCGATAAAGTACTGAAAGAAAAAATCAGTTCAGGAGAAATCCGGTTGCCTAAAGGGGTTTCTTATAAATTCGCCGGTAATTACGAACAACAGAAACGGGCGGCCAACCGTCTGCTTGTCGTTATACCGCTAAGCTTACTGGCTATTTTGCTTATCCTCTATTTCCGGTTTAAAACGGTAACGGCTTCGTTGATACATTTCTCCGGTGTGATTGTTGCTTTTGCCGGGGGATTTATCCTGCTGTGGCTGTATGGCGAACCTTGGTTTATGAACTTTTCGGTAGGAGGAACGAACCTGCGGGATATGTTCCAAATGCATCCCATCAACCTGAGTATAGCTGTCTGGGTAGGATTCATAGCCTTATTCGGTATTGCAACCAATGATGGGGTTTTAATGGGAACATACATACACGACACTTTCCTTGAAAGAACTCCGCATACCAAAGATGAGATTCGGGAAGCGGTTGTACATGCAGGACTAAAGCGGGTGCGTCCGGCTGCCATGACCACCGCCACCGCCCTGATAGCCCTGCTACCCGTACTTACCTCTACAGGAAAAGGAGCCGATATCATGATCCCAATGGCTATCCCCACTTTCGGAGGGATGCTTATCCAATCGATGACAATGTTTGTTGTCCCCGTATTCCAATGCTGGTGGAGAGAATGGGCGATAAGAAAACACGGAAGTATAAATGAATAAAAGGCAAGGTTATGAAGCAGCATAAAATAATCATATTCGTAGCAATGATACTCTCCGTTGCAAGCGCCTATGGGCAGGTAGCAGACTCGCTTAGCCATTACCTTCAGATTGCCGCTCAGAATAATCCGGGGCTTAATGCCGACTTTCTGGCGTATAAAGCTTCCCTGCAAAAAATACCGCAAGCCGGAGCCTATCAAGACCCCGAACTCGAAATGGGTTTCTTCCTCAAGCCCATGGATATTATAGGAGGACGGCAGATTGCCGAGTTTAGACTGATGCAGATGTTTCCTTGGTTTGGTACTAAAAAAGCCGCACAAACAGAAGCCATGCATATGGCTAGGATGTCTTACGAGAAATTCAGGGAAACAAGAGACAACCTTTATCTGGATATCTATACTCAATGGTATATCCTGTGCCGTTTGCAACAACAACTGATGAACAACCGGGAGAACAAAGCATTGCTCACCCAACTGGAAGAATTGGCCATCCGCAAATTTGTTTCTCCTTCGGGAAGCTCGCCGGCAGGATATGCGCTCCCGCCTCCTGTTCCCGTAACCCAGGTCAGCACAACGCCTGCTTCCGGAGGAGGTATGGCAGGTATGTCTTCCATGGGAGGAAGTACAGCGCCTGAAATGTCCTCAGAAGGAGGAATGACGTCTATGGGAAGTTCTACCAGCGGGATGTCCGACGTACTCCGCATACAACTGGAGATGGTAGAGATAGACAGTACGATTGAAAGCCTGCTTTCGGAAATACGGGCGGAAAAAGCGAAGTTCAATGCTCTGCTGAACCGGCCAGCCAACAGTGAGGTACAAATACCGGAATCATTCGAACAAACTCCTTTCCTTTTCGATGAAGCTTTGGCAATGGATAAAATAGAGAATCAAAACCCCATGTTGGGTATGATAAACGAAGAAGGGCTTGCCTATAAAGCAAAAAGTGAAATGGATAAAAAAATGAGTTATCCGATGTTTGGGGTTGGAATACAATATATGCTCAATAAAAAAACCGACGACCCTATGTTTGGGATGAGCGATATGAATGGCAAAGATATGCTTATGCCTATGGTATCGATAAGTATTCCTTTATATCGTAACAAATATAAAGCACAACAGCGTGAAAGCAAGCTATGGTGGCAGGTTAGCCGGGAAAAATATGATAATACCCGTAATGTCCTGGAATCAGAATTGTACAAAACCAAACACCTATTAGACGATGCCGCACGGAAAGCCGCCTTATACAAGAAACAGGAAGAACTGGCAAAAACTACCTACAATCTAATAGTCCAGGAGTTTGTTGCCGGTAAAAACGATCTGGCCAATGTTATTCAGGTACAAAGGCAATTACTCGGTTATCAGCTAAAAGAAGCGGAAGCAATAGCCGCTTACAACACAATGGTGGCTTCGATTCGTAAATTAATTTCATTTAAAAAAGATACGGAACAATAAAACGTACGGAATATGGATACGAATAAACTAAAACAATTGTTCAATAATCACTATATCAGGTACGGGCTTATCCTTATTATAGGACTTTTGCTTGGATGGTTGCTATTTTCAGGAGATGCAGACAGCACATCTCCCGAAGGTCATTCCCACGAAATGACTACCGATGAAAACGGAATGCAGCTATGGACCTGTTCGATGCATCCTCAGATAAAGATGGATAAACCCGGTAAATGCCCGATTTGTGGTATGGATCTCATTCCACTGAAAACTACAGGTACGGGAGATGCTGCCATTGATCCGGACGCCATACAAATGTCGAAGGAAGCAATTGCATTAGCCAATATACAAACGACCCAAGTTAATAAGCAGGACCCAGTAAAGGAAATACTACTCTATGGAACTGTCCGGGCAGATGAACGCTTGTCGCAATCTCAAACGTCGCATATAAATGGACGTATAGAAAAACTTTTCGTAAACTTTACAGGAGAGCGTGTGCAGCAAGGACAAACGATCGTTACGATCTACTCTCCCGAATTGCTAAGCGCCCAACAGGAATTACTCGAAGCCGCCAAGATGCAATCCGTACAACCTGTGTTATTGCAAGCAGCAAGGGAAAAATTAAGACTATGGAAACTTACCGACGAACAAATTGCCGAAATTGAACATTCGGGCGCTGTTTCACCTTATGTTGATATAAAAGCAACGACGAGCGGTATCGTAGTCAGTAAGAAAGTAAACGAGGGTGATTATATTAATCAGGGGAACGTTCTTTTTGATATTGCTGATTTCTCTCAGGTATGGATTATGTTCGATGCATACGAATCCGATCTTCCGTTTTTGAACGTTGGAGATAAGTTGGAATATACACTTCAGGCATTACCGGGGAAAACGTTTTCAGGAAGAATATCTTTCATTAACCCAATATTGGATCCGGTAACACGTACTGTAAAAGTGCGTGTAGAAACAGCCAATCCCGGCAGGCAGTTAAAACCGGAGATGTATGCCAATGCTATTGTCCAATCGCCTCTTAAACAGTATGACAATCAGATCGTAATACCAAAATCCGCTATACTTTGGACAGGTAAACGCTCCATTGTTTATGTGAAGCAACCCCATACGGAAACACCGGCATTCAGGCTTCGGCAAATTGAATTAGGCCCTTCTTTGGGGGATTCCTATGTCGTAGTATCAGGCATAGAAGATGGCGACGAAATAGTAACCAACGGCGCTTTCACAGTAGACGCCAGCGCCCAACTCGAAGGCAAGCGCAGCATGATGAACGACGAAACCCCGCATCCGGCAACAGGGCACGAAGGCCATGCCATGATAAAAGTACAGGGCCTTTGCGAAATGTGCAAAGATCGTATTGAGGAAGCAGCCCAATCGGTGAGTGGCGTAACATCGGCCACTTGGGATCAGCAGTCGGAACAACTGCATCTAAACTTCGATTCATCCGATACTTCCGTCGATGCCATTAGTAAGGCGGTAGCCAAAGCAGGGCACGACAACGAAAAATACAAAGCAGACGACAAGGTGTATAACGCCCTGCCGGAATGTTGCAAATACAGAGAGTAATTTTTCTACATAAATAAATTTAAGTTTCACAATTAAAAAACATTTCAAAAATGAAAAGGATTCTATTTTTAATCGCAGTAATTGCAAGTTTGTCAATCGGATGCGTTTCAGCGCAAGACAATGGAAACAGTCAGGAAGCAAATACCTCAACGCTTACCGTTCAGGGAAGTTGCGGCATGTGTAAATCACGTATCGAAAAAGCTGCCAAAGGTGTAAAAGGCGTTTCAACGGCAGAGTGGAATAAAGAGAAAAAAGAACTCCGTCTGAATTTCGATCCTGCACAAACCAACTTGAGTGCCATTAGTAAAGCCGTTGCTAAGACCGGACACGACACGAACAAAGACAAAGCAGACCAAGCAGTATACGACGCACTACCCGCTTGCTGCAAGTATAGATAATTTGCGTTTCTGTAACATAGTTTTAATTTTAGGAATACGAAAATAATATTACTTTTGTATCCGTTATATTCTATATAATAGGTTCAAGGGTTAAATGCAGAAGATTGTCAATTATATCTCACTACTGTTTTTGTCGCTTTTTGTTGTTGGAACAACCTTCCTTCAGGCACAAACTATTACTTCGGCTTCGGGTATTGTACGCGACTCGGTAACGGGTGAGCCGCTTTCTTTTGTATCTGTTATTTTTGAAAGTTCTACTATTGGCGCTATGACCGACGATCTGGGGCGATTTACGTTACAAAATGATAAGGGCTTTACTAAACTCGTCGTTTCATCTTTAGGGTATGACACCAAAATAATGGAACTAAAACCCGGAAGACGAAACGACGCCCTTGATATCCAAATATGCCCCGCTTCATTTGAAATAGACGAAATAGTTATCAAGCCCAAACGGGAGCATTATTCGCGAAAAGATAATCCCGCTGTGGAGTTGATTAAAAAGGTAATCGAGCATAAAGACGAAAACCGTATCGAATCGAAAGATGAATACCGAGTGGAGCTCTATGAGAAATTAGCCCTGTCGTTGGACAATTTTAATCCTGATTTCGAGAAAAATAAATTTATGAAGAAATTAAGCTTCATAAAAAATTATATCGATACGTCTGAATTTTCGGGAAAACCTATTCTTACCTTATCCGTGCGTGAAACGATTTCCGATATCTATTACCGAAAGAGTCCTAAAACACAAAAAACAATTGTAAAAGGCAAACAAACGGAAGGTATTGACCAATCGATAGATGAAGGAGGCATTACATCGAATCTGGAAGAAATATTCCAGGGAATCAATATTTTTGATAATGATATTAATATCTTGCTAAACCGGTTTGTCAGCCCATTATCATCAACCTTGGCCGTTTCGTATTATAAGTATTATATTATGGATACGGTTGATGTATCAGGCGATACATGTGTAGATTTGGCCTTTGTGCCGGTAAACAGCCAAAGTTATGGTTTTACAGGCCGGTTATACATCACACTAGATGGGAAATACGCTGTTAAAAAAGCATTGTTGAATGTTCCGCAACATATCAATCTTAATTTTGTAGACAGACTTCGTATCGAACAGGAATTTAAACGCATGCCGGATAGTACCTGGGTAGTTGATACAGAAAATACTTATATAAACTTTTATTTCATCAGGCAGGGCCAACAACTATATGCCCATCAGTTACGAACATACCAGGGATATAGTTTTGAAGTAGCCAACCGGGATTCGGTCTTTAATTTGTTGGGGCCTTTACACATTTTACAAAAAGCGACGGCTCAAACCGATTCGTTCTGGATTAAGAACCGTCATATCCCATTAAATGAAAAAGAAAGTATTTTGAACGAGTTGCTGGCAGAGCTTCGTAAAATACCGGCTATGAATGCGATCATAACAACAGCGGAAATCCTTATTTCCGGATATATACAAACCGGGCGCAACCGTGAGTCGAACCTGTTTGATATAGGGCCTATGAATACTATTTTCAGCGCCAACCACCTGGAAGGGTTCCGGATACGTATAGGAGGGATGACGACGGCAAACTTAAATCCGCATGTTTTTGCCAGTGGGTACCTTGCTTATGGTATGGACGACCGTAAACTCAAATACAATGCACGGCTTACGTATAGTTTTAATGAAAAAGATTATCACGAGGCCGAAAATCCGGTCAATAATCTTTCGTTTATGCATGAATATGATGTATATACACCCGGCCAGGATTTCCTTTTTACCAGTAAAGATAATATGTTTGTAATGTGGAAAGTAGGAGAGCCTGTAACTAAAATGAACTATGTACGGAAGTACTTACTTCAATATGAAAAAGAATGGCTGAACGGACTTACCCTTAAAACATGGGCCCGGCATCAGGATGAAGAAGCAGCCGGAACGCTTAGATACATATACAAAGATGGCAATGGAAATGAACAGAACCGGAAAAGCATCGTTTCGTCGGAATTGGGTGTTCAACTCCGTTTTGCTCCCGGAGAACGTGCTTATGCAGGTCGCGCCGGAAAAGGATCAACTTTTAATTTGTCGAAAGACGCTCCTATATTTAAATTATCACATCAGACCGGTTTGAAAGATATTTTACATAGTGATTACAATTACAACCATACGGAGCTAAGCGCCGAAAAACGAATCTGGCTTTCCTCTTTCGGGCATTTAGATACCCAATTCAAAGCTGGTAAGGTGTGGAATAAAGTGCCTTTCCCTTTATTGGCGCTTCCTAATACCAACCAGTCTGTTACCATACAGCCGGAGGCGTTTCATATGATGCGGGCATTGGAATTTGTGGCCGATCAATATATTTCGCTGAATGTAACTTATTATATGAAAGGTTGGTTGTTGAACCGGATTCCGGGCGTGCGTTGGCTCAAATTCCGTGAAGTGTTATCATTCAATGGTATATACGGAAGCCTTTCCAATAAAAACAACCCTGCCTTGAGCAATCATTTATTCCTTTTTCCCGAAGGAACGATGGGGCTGGGCAGTAAACCCTATATGGAAGTTAGCGCCGGATTGGAAAATATCTTTAAGATTTTACGTATAGACTATTACCGCCGGTTAAGCTACCTGGATAATCCTAATATTAAAAAAGGCGGTATTCGCATAGCGCTCCGCTTCTCATTTTAAATACAAGATATGCCAACTCGTTTGAACGATAGTAAATTACCTGCGAATCATTCTCCCAACCCTTGGGCTTTGGCTCCATTGGTTGTTTTTCTGCTTGTTTATCTGGTTGTTTCTATCATTGCCGGCGATTTTTATAAAATGCCGATCACTGTAGCATTTGTGATTGCTTCGGTAGTAGCCGTTATCATGTCGAAGGGAGGTAAATTAAATAACCGGATTGAACAATTTTGCCGAGGTGCCGCCAACAGTAATATTATGTTGATGGTACTAATATTCATCCTGGCCGGCGCTTTTGCCCAGACAACAAAATCAATGGGCGCTGTGGATGCTACGGTTAATCTTACGATGTCTGTTCTTCCGGGAAACCTGTTGGCGGCAGGTATATTTATAGCGGCTTGTTTTATCTCCATTTCCGTAGGGACTTCTGTGGGGACGATTGTTGCTTTGGCTCCGGTTGCCGTAGGGATCGCAGCCAAAACCGGTATTCCGGAGGCTTTAATGCTGGGCGTTGTTGTCAGTGGAGCCATGTTTGGCGATAACCTTTCTTTTATTTCAGACACAACCATTGTTGCCACCCGTACACAAGGCTGCCAGATGTCTGATAAATTTAAAATCAATATACATATTGCGCTTCCGATTGCTATTATAACAGGTATTGCGTATATCATTGCCGGTCATGGGGTTAATGTTACTTATGTACCTACGGAGATAGAATGGGTAAAGGTAATGCCTTATTTAGTAGTATTGGTAACGGCTGTTTTGGGCGTTAATGTAATGGTTGTTTTATTCATTGGTATTCTTATATCGGGAATCGTTGGTTTGTTTTCCGGTAGCTTCGATATCTGGGGATGGAATGCTGCTATGGGAGAAGGCATTATTGATATGGGCGAATTAATTATTGTTACTTTATTGGCCGGCGGTATGTTGGAAATGATACGTTATAATGGAGGGATAGACTGGATAATCCTTAAACTAACCTCACATATCCGTTCGTCGAAAGGAGCCGAAATGAGTATTGCCGGATTGGTAAGCTTTGCCGATTTATGCACAGCTAATAATACCATCGCACTTATCATGGCGGGGCCAATAGCAAAAGATATTGCTGATAAGTTTCAGGTAGATCCACGCAGAAGCGCCAGTATACTGGATATATTTTCTTGTGTGGTTCAAGGAATCATTCCTTATGGAGCTCAATTACTTATGGCCGCAGGGTTAAGTACTATTTCTCCGATAGAGATTATGCAATACCTTTATTATCCTTATTTACTCGGTATCGGTACACTTTTAGCGATCGCTTTCAATTATCCCCGAAAATACAGCAAGATAGATAAACACACTTAATCCTATTTATTTATGAAACACCTTACAATTCTCAGTCTTATTCTTTTACTTGCAACAGCTTGTAGTAACATCTCTCCTTATAAAAAATATATGGAGGATGGAATGAAAACATCAGTTAATCTGCGAAATGATACAACCGGCATCTGGGAAACGGCCGGATGGTGGAACTCTGCCAATCTATTAACGGCTGCTATTCGTTATTCTGAAGTAACAGGCAACGACAACTTATTTCCTTTGATAGAAGACGTGTATACCAAAGCGAAACAATATCGATCGGGAACCGACTCGTTAGGCGCTCCTGTCTATTTCAACAATTTCATTAACGATTATTACGATGATGAAGCCTGGTGGGCGTTGGCATGGATTGAAGCCTCTAAAATAACAAAAGAAAAGAAATACCTCACTATGGCCGAGGTTATATTCGACGACCTCACTTCCGGTTGGAGCGACGCATGTAATGGAGGTATTTACTGGAAAAAGAATCCATTACATTATAAAAATTCCATAGCGAACAATCTGTTTTCTCTGACTGCTATCCGACTTTATAACGCAACAAAAAACAACAAATACCTGGATTGGTTTGAAAAGAACGTTTCATGGTACATGCAAACCGGCATGATCAATACAGATATCTACCAGATAGAAGATGGAACCAATAAGGATTGCCTACCCAATCGCAACCAACACTATACTTATAATCAGGGAGTAGCGATTGCCGTATTAGCAGAAATGTATCTCCATACGAAAGACAAACAATATATTGACCTGGCAGAAAACATAGCGATGGCTACGATAACCAACCAATTAGTGACAGAAGATGGTATTCTTCGCGAAATGAAACCGGATATAGACAAAAGTAATGATGGCGTTCAGTTTAAGGGGATATTTATCCGTCATTTGGCGTTCTTATATGAAGCGACGAAAAACCCACGCTATAAAGATTTCATACTGAAAAATGCAGCGTCTATTATCTCAACTGATTACGACCCGGAATCAAAGAGCTTCAGTTATTACTGGTACGGCCCATTTGCAGAACTAAGTGCCGCCGCCAACTCAAGTGCATTGGAATGTATAATTGAAGCCTGCAATTTAACAAAATAAAAAAGGATGCTTTACAGCATCCTTTTTTACAGTAAGAAGATCATCCAACCCTTAATTGTTCATAGCTTTCGTTGCTGCATCTGTCAATTTTTGGCCTAACTCAGTAAATTTCTGAATTTGTTCAGGAGTTAGATTCTGCACTTCTGTTTGAAGTTCTTCCGATATATCTGCCAACTCTTGAGCTATTTTTGTATACTCAGCCATAGCTTCAGCATCACCACTCTGGAATTTTCCACCTTCGTAAAGTTTGATCATCCTATCTACTATTGATTCGTATTTTGCCAAAACGTCACCATCTGCAGGTGCAGGTGCAACTGTTTCGGTTTCAGGAGCAGAAGTATCTTCAGACACCGCTTCTTTCGCACCCTTTCCGCCACAAGCGATAAAAGACAAAGTAAATGCCATAACGACAAACATTAAATAAACTTTTTTCATTTTTGTTTCTTTTTTAGAGTTTGAAAATCAATTATTTTTGAAGCCACAAATGTATTTAAAAAAAATCAGTTGCGAAGGATTTTTTCTCTAAAAAGAATATAAAATTCACATTTATGGAGTATAAATCATGACCTCTCACTAAACCGCAGCTTATACCCACAGGGTTGTAAATCTCGTTCAGGCGACGACGGATCTCGTCGCTCACGCCTGGAAGCATAAACTTGGCGTAAACGTCACGGTAGGCGTCGAGGGCGTATTTCGTATTAGGCGTTGCTTCGAACTGTAAGACAGCCAGTTCCGTATGCGGCGTCTCCTTGGTGGCTTCGTCTAAGCGGATGTCTGAACCTGACGATGAGATAGGCTTTACTTCTCCCAGTTCATTGACTTCGAAGGTATTACCGCTCCGGTCCTTGATCGTGAAGGGGAAGCTGCCGGACTCCTTGATCCCGTCTTCGCTACCTAAAGTGTAAACCGTTTGATAATCGGCCGCGTAATCAAAATAGAAAACCTGAACCGGATAAGTCGCCTGAGCTAGTCCCAAACGACACACCAATGAAAACACAAAGAATATGACGATGCGAGATACACCGAAGGGAATTTGCATGGATGCTTTATTTTTATAGTTCAAAATCAATAACATAAATATAAATTATGGCACAATCTACCGTCAACAAAATTACTAAAATTTCTTGTATTACAGC
>JAISDJ010000027.1 GCA_031264865.1 Tannerellaceae bacterium
GGATAGTGACCATTGTCTCTGCTGAAAAGAAAGACCTCTTCCAAAGCCGGGTCGTCATCCATTTGTACCAGCTTTGAAGCATGTACTCCAAATCCGGGCTCTTGCGCTTCAGGTGGGTATTGCCCCCACATAGGAAGGATAATACCTAAAAAAAGTATCGTAATAAAAGCTCTCATAATATTATTTTTCTGCTGATTGACGTATTCTTGAACCTATTAATGCATAATATAACATAAACAATTCGCCGGATATAACAATGAACCATGACCATCGCCAGCCTCCCAAGCCGTCGGCTAGCATCCCTTGCACCAAAGGAAGAATAGCACCGCCTACTACGCCAATCATAAACACACCAGAGGCAACAGAGGTATACTTACCTAATTTAGCAACCGACAAGGTGAAGATAGCTCCCCACATGATGGAGTGAAATAAACCAACAGCGGTAAGCAACCAGGGATTGTCTAAGGCAATAGCCAACAGAGTAAGCAGGGTGGCCGATACAGTAGTGATAATTAATTGTATGCGCGGAGGCACAGTACTCAGCGAACTGCCTACTAAGCGACCAATAAGCATACCGCCCCAGTATAAAGTAGCCATTAAAGCAGGGATAGCAAAATTAATCCCAAACAACGTAAGCGAAGGGTTCCCGAAGAAAGAGAACGACCCGTTGGCTGCTTCCATTTCAATAGCATATAAATTAATGTTGGCGCCGATACAAACCTCCACACCTACATAGAAGAAAATGGCTATCACACCCAGGGTAAGGTGGCTGAACGACCAAACGCTTTTTTCAAGCTTCTCCCCTGCTTCGGCTCTGGTACCTTGTATATCAGGTAACGATAATTTGAATTGGATAAGTACAATCAGCGAGATAATAACCATAAGCGAGAAGAAAGGTATCATCAGTTGGCTTATCTGTACATCTTCCATGGCTAAACCACCGAATACAATACCTGTAACAAAAAAGGGAGCAAGAGTAGTACCGATGGAATTGGCTGAGCCACCAATGGCCATACGCTGGATAGGCTGCGTCCCCTTCACAAAACAGGCCGTAAGATACGGATTGATCACCACTTGAAGGATCGTGGCTGACGCTCCCACCACAAAGGAACCCAAAAGGAAAATAAAAAACCCGGCCGGAACGGTTATAGCACCTATACGCAAGCTGGCGTCCGGAAACTTTACCGTAAACCAGGAAGAAAGAAAAAAGAATCCCAATCCGGCTATCATAATAAACAACGAGCGGGTAAGCGTTCCTTTATATCCATACTTCGTAGTCCACGAAGAACCTATTCCGCCACAAATCGGGTACGCCAAGAACCAGGAAAACGTAATAAGTGTGGCAAAAGTATTTTTTAAATCACCTACCCCCTCTAAAAAGGCTGCTTTTAACGGCCCTTGAAACTGTGTATTGGCCGTAGTAAGGAACCCTACAATAAAAAATAAGAATACCATCGTAATAAATGGTCCCAGATAATTTATTTGTTTTTTTTGTTGTGCCATGGTATTGTATTTTTAGATGTTACCTGTCAATAGGCTTGCAGCCTCTGAGTCGAGCAGAAATTCGCAATTCAGGTGAAGTTGTAAAACGGATGCGGGAACGTTGGCAGTGACAGTTCCTTCCAGCATTTTCTTTACGATTTCGGCTTTACTGCTTCCTTTGGCAACTAAGAGTATCTTGCGTGCATGCATGATATTTTTGATGCCTAATGTGAGTCCTCTTAATTTCTTTCCGGAAGGCGTATGGGTTTCTTTCCGGATACGGGCTTCCAATACTTCATCCATTTCAGACAGCCATGTTTCGCTTTCGAAGGGTGTGCCCGGCTGATTGAAACCAAGATGTCCGTTTGTGCCTACTCCCAGTATTTGTAAATCTACACCTCCTATTTTTTCTAATTCATCCTGAAACAGGCGACATTCTTTTTCAAAATCGTCCGAAAGGGTAGGAGGCATAATAAAATTCTCAGGCCGGATGCCTAATGTATCGATTAACTGTTTCCGGAGCATTGTATAGCAGGCCCCGTCGTATTCGCGGGAGACATTCGTCACCTCGTCTACTCCGAACAAGGTAACAGACGATACATCAAACGGATATAATTTATAGATATCGCTCACGATAGCGTGCATGTTTTGGGTGGTTTGTCCGGTAGACAGTCCAATTACAGATTTGGGATTGTTCAATAGTTCGCCAATGATACGCCATGCGGCTATGCGGTCGAACTCCTGTTCGCTTGTTGCGATCGTGATTTGTAGTTTCATCGTTATTTAAGCTTGTTATTATAATTATTCATTGCCACTGCTCCGGCGCCAACCAAGCCGATGAAATCGGGGTTCAGTTTGGTAAGTACTACTCCATTTTTTACAAAACGAATCGTAGTGGGGTTTAGTTTCTTTAGTACCTTCGTGTGGATATAGCCGTCGGACACGATACCACCCCCTAAAACAACTGTATCAGGGTCGGTTACACGTACCAGATTCATAATAAGATTGGCTAATGCTTGCGATGCATTTTCTACCAACTGTACACAAAGAGGGTCACCCTTTTGACTTAACATGAATATATCTCTCACCTCTACCTTTTCACTAATATCTTCGGGAATATGAAGTTTTGTTTCATACGTTTTGCATAGCAGGCGAGCGCATTTATCAAATCCGATACCGGAAGCAATTAGTTCTACGCAATCTGTCCGTCCGCATCCACAGGTTAAGCCCAAATTTACGCCGACCTGTGTGTGGCCTACTTCGCCGGCATTGAAATGACTGCCTCGTATTAATTGTCCGTTCACCACAAAACCGGCGGCGATACCTGTTCCTACATTTATATATATAAAGTTATTGGATATCTTTCCGAATCCGAAACGTTGGGCGGCTTGTGTAGCACTTTTTACATCATTGTCTATATAGCTGGGTATGCCATATAAATCTGTTAACTCTTTTGCCAGATAAACAGGATCTGTTCTTTTAGGATCTATTTGAAGCCAAATATTTTCATTCGGATCCACCCGTCCGATTAATCCTACCCCTAAGGCTACCGGTTTTTTATCTACCCAACCAATGGTTTTTATATAATCGTCGAGCGATTTCTTAATAATTTCCAGCGCCGCCTGTTGGTTGAAATAGCCGGTATCATATTTTTTATACCGTAATATATTTCCGTGTGGATCTAATTCTCCCACTAATAATTTTGTTCCTCCCAGGTCTAAAGCTAAGTATGTTTCCATTCTAATTAAGTTACGAGTATTCTCAGATGCAATACTACATAAATTTAATCTAAAGGAGGTTTGATATCTGTCAAAAAAGGTTTGAAGGCTGTCTAAACTGAATCTCATCGGAAATCGATGTGCGAAGCAGATTCAATTACAATCTCCGGATAATTGTTCATAAAACCAGTTGCTAAATTTACAATAGCCGGGCAAAGTAAAACTGTTTTATTCTCCTCTGCTACAAAATTATATGTTATTTTTAATTTATAGGTATTTGCATATTCATCAGAGAAAGCAATCGCGTCTTTTTTTGTGTTAAAGTAATCGGTTGGAATACGAAACTGCTCCTTTAGGAATCGACAGGAAACAAGCGTGTCTTTCAAGTTGGAAGTTACCAGATAATAGAGTAGAACAATGTGATAATTATGCTATGCAACATATTTAACGAATTTTTGATTTATGAGTAGTTGTCTTTTTTAGATGAATGATATATTTGATTCAAATCCGAAACTTCGTTTCAAATATGGAAAACACACTTCCAAATCTGGAAAAGATAGAAGAGAATTATAAAGTACCTAACCTGGAAAAAGGGATTGCTGTATTGGAATATCTTTCGCTTCATCCACTCGGTGAAACGTTGCAGGAGATTAAAACTACGCTGGATATTTCTCAAACAACCGCTTACCGCATTCTTAATACATTAGTCCGTCTTGATTATCTTCTATATAATGAAGATTCTAAACGATATAGGCTTTCTCGAAAATTACTTACGCTTGGTTTTCGTTCGTTGAACGAACATAATCTTCTTGAAACGGTACTGCCTCGTTTAAGAGATTTACGTGATATTGTTAAAGAAACGGTTTGTTTCGGTGTTTTGGGTAGTAAGAAAGGGATTTTTATTGAGCAAGCACAAGGACATCATACGTTTCGTTTTGTGCTTTCTCCCGGTAAGCCATTTGAATTGCATTGTTCTGCACCAGGTAAAGCTATTATGGCCTATCTTCCAAATACCGTTCGTGAACGGTATTTATCGTATATGGAATTTCCACGTTTCAATGCACGTACCATTACATGTAAAGAAGCTTATTTAGAAGAATTGGAAAAGGTGCGTTATTATGGATATGCACTTGATAATGAAGAAGAGTTAAGCGGAGTCATTTGTGTGGGCGCTCCCGTGTTCAACTATACGGGATATCCTTGTGGAGCCATCTGGATATCAGGGCCTAAAGACAGGTTAACGAAAGATGTAATTAAACTATCTGCCAAACAAATAATGGAAATAACCATTATGGTTTCAGCAGAATTAGGATATAGTAAGACTCAAAAGATACAGGCAATATACCATGATTACACTTAAATACGTGCTAAAATGCCCATTGGCGATTTGTATTTTCTGTTGTTGTTTTGTATTGACGGCAGTAGGAGAATCGCCTTTTTTTACCACCGATATAGTTTTGAATGAAAAAGGAGAATTGTTTCTTTCTCAAAAGGGTTTGAAGCGAGTCGATTGGTTTTCGGCAGATGGTTCGAAACGGATTAGGTCATTTCCGGTAGACGAAACACCTACCGGTTTGTTACTGGAAGGTAATAAGCTATATGTTACTACGTTTGAAAAAACGGGAAAACTTCACGTGTTAGACATAGTATCGGGAGATACGGAAGTTACTATCTCGGTGGGTTCGGGCGCTTGTTCCCCTGTGTCCGGCTTTGATAAGCAGTATATTTATGTGTTGAATCAGTTTTCCAACACTGTATCCGAAATAGATTTGCAGAACAAGAAAGTTAGTCGTACAGTTCATGTTTTACGCGAGCCGAAATCGGCTGTATTCAGTAAAGACGGTAAATATCTTTTTGTTACTAATTTCTTGCCGGCGCAAAGGGCAGATATAGATTATGTGGCGGCCTGTGTATCGGTTATTGAAATAAATACCTTTAAAAAAATAAAAGACATTCAATTAGCGAATGGCAGTAATGCGTTGCGGGGAATCTGCATATCACCCGACGGGCAATACATCTATGTATCTCATAACCTGGGACGTTATACGGTGCCTACTTCCCAGCTTCAGCAAGGCTGGATGAACACAAGCGCCTTTAGTATTATTGATGTAAACAAACAAACCTTTCTGGGCTCTGTATTGGTAGACGAACCCGAAAGAGGAGCGGCTGGCGTATGGGACATTGCCTGTACTGCCAAACAACTTTTTATCACCCATTCGGGTACGCACGAGGTAAGTATTATCGACCACGAAGCTATGCGAAAGAAGTTTGAGGCATATCCTGATAAAAAAGTGCTGGAATACGATCTTCGTTTTTTGTATGGTCTTCGGAAACGTGTACCTTTGCAGGGAAATGGCCCGCGAAGCATGGAGCGGGCAAATAACAAACTGTTTATACCAACTTATTTTACAGACGTATTGAATATCGTTGATATAGAAAACGATGCCGTACAGGCAGTGAAGCTGAATCCAAACCGGACAGAAACGCAAGAACATAAAGGAGAAATGTACTTTAATGACGCCAGGAATTGTTTTCAGGAATGGCAAAGTTGTAACGGATGTCATCCGGGAGACGGACGTATGGATGCGATGAATTGGGATTTAATGAATGACGGAGTAGGTAACCCTAAGAATTGTAAAAGTCTTCTGTACAGCCATGTTACGCCTCCATGTATGATTTCGGGTATTCGTACTTCGGCAGAGATTGCTGTTCATGCAGGCTTTAACTTTATCCAGTTTTACGACGTCGATGATGAACGTGCTGCTTGTGTAAATGATTACCTTAAATCCCTTCGACCAGTTCCCAGTCCTTATCTGGTAGACGGAGAATTGTCTGAGAAAGCAAAAGAAGGCAGACAGGTTTTTGATAAACAAAACTGTGGTGTGTGCCACAGCGGCTCCTATTATACAGATATGAAATTATACCGTATCGGCGAGGACATTGAGTTTGAGAAGGGATGGGATACGCCTACACTTATTGAAACCTGGCGAACAGCTCCTTATCTGTTTGACGGACGGGCTGCAACGATGGAAGAGGTATTTAAAATACATAAACACGGAATTAATAAAAAGATAACACCAAAAGAAATAGAGGCTTTGGTCGAATATGTAAATTCGCTATAGAAAGAAAGGTAATAGATGAATTATTGTGATAAGATAAAATATACGGTTTATGCAACGGAAAAGGCGTCTTTTCCCATTATGGTAGATAATTTGCTAAAACAAATCCCCGGTAATGAATCCACTTTACGATTAGCCTTTTTCGGAACGCCTGCAACCAATGAAGAGTATATTGCCCGACGGACGATATTAAGAGATAAGGTACGCAGTCAGTATGGCGATAATGAACCGAATTTGTCATACGTTTCACAACCTCCTTTAAATGCTCCGCTTATCCTTGAAGTGCATAGCTTTATTCCTGATCCCGATGATATAATAATCTATAAGAAATTACAGGAATACCCCTACGTAATACTGGAAAATGCCGATGCCCGGTTTCTGTTTGCAGGAGGTTTCCAAAGTGATGTGGTTAATAAATCAATTGGCCAACAAGCCAACGAGGTTTTCGAGAAAATCAACGAACTGGTAAAGTTGGAGGATTTTCCTATAAACAGTATTATTCGCCAGTGGAATTATATTGAAAAGATCACTTGTTGTCAGGAAGAAAATCAGAATTACCAGAGCTTTAATAATGCTCGCAGTCATTTCTATGCTAAAACAAACTGGGTAAACGGGTATCCGGCGGCAACGGGGATTGGAGCTAATTTAGGTGGGATGTTGATTGATTTGGACGCTGTTACATTCAAGTCTCCATATGCATATACTATTCCGATTGATAACAAATTACAAGTAGCAGCTCATGCTTATTCGGAAAAAGTATTGGAAAAAGCGCAAAAACAGCAAACGACTCCTAAGTTTGAACGAGCCAAGAGTATCACATTCTCAGACAGGCGTTTGATTTATATATCCGGCACGGCTGCCATTCGCGGAGAAGAGAGTTTAAAAGGAGTAGGATTGGAGCGCCAATTACATATCACAATGGAAAATATCGCCCAATTGACTGGTAATGCCAAACCGGTGATGCTGCGCGTTTACCTGAAAGATAAAGAAGATTATCAATTATCCAAACGATTGATGAGTGAATATAACCTGCCTATTCCCATATCCTATATGTGCGCTGATATATGCAGGGATGAATTATTAATAGAAATAGAAGGAATTGCGATAGATTAAAAACAACTTAATTACTTAAAAAACCAGTGAGCATGGAAAAACTATCTTACATCAGAACAGGGATACTGTTGGCATTCTTATCTTCAGTTATAGCTTGTACGGGAAAATTGTCTTCCGGCAATGTTTCTCAGGATAATACAACAGAGGTAACCAATCAAACGAATCAGAAAGAAATGAAGTATTCAAAGAAGTACACAAATGCAGACTTTTACACAGATGGCGTGTTTAATGAGGACGTAGCTGTTCAGGCATACAAAGATATGTTTGAGTTTTATGATGTTCCATTTACACCATTCCTGGAGGAAAACTTCTGGGTAGCCGAATTTGGTGTTGGCGATTTCGAGCATGTAGGTATGGGAGGCGTATTTTGGGTGAATGATCAAGAGCACGGCTATTTTGCACATGCGATTTATCTGCTTCCCGGACAAATGATTCCCGAACATGCCCATGTGAAAACAGCATTTCCGGCTAAATTCGAATCGTGGATGGTGACGAAAGGTTGGTGTTATAATTTCTCGGAAGTAGGGGATGAAACACCTGATGCGCCTGTTATACCAGCTTCTCACGGACCTGTAAAGAGTAAGAGTTTTGTTATGCAATATGTAGGAGATATTGTGCATTTGAAGAAAGAAGAAACATTCCATTTCCTGATGGCAGGCCCTGAAGGAGCGATTGTAGACGAATGGGCATGTTATCATGATGGAGCCGGATTACGTTTTACGAATCCGAAAGCTAAGTTATAATCATCCCGCTTTTACCGTCTAAATCAACGTTCTTATGAAAAAGTATTTGCTATTTATAGCATTATTCGTATTTCCGTTTTCTTTATCATCTGCCCCTTTGGATGATACGGAAATAAAACCGGAAGTCATTAAGGAAGTAATAGCTGCTTTGAAAGATACTACTTATTTTTCGTATGCTTTGGAACAGATAGAAGCTGAGAAAAATAAGGAAAGGAAACAAAAAGCCTTCACTGATTTATTAGCAAAAGCGAAACGAGTTCGTGATTTACAAACGGAATTAGAATGGCTTACAATAGATGCGATCCGTTTGGCTTTTGTGGATATGAAAAAGATGAAAAATTTCAATGTAGACAAGTATCAGAAGCTAATGGATGTATTGGAATTGCAGGTAAAAGAAGGCTTTAATGATATCTATACATACCGAGAAGAGGCTTTGATAAAAGCAGAAATGGCGCTGGCCAATAAACGTTCAATCTTATTGGCAAACCCTCTTCTGGATATGGATAAGGTAGTTGCAACCCGTTTTCAACTCGGAGTGAATGCACGTAAGGCAATGGCGCCGTCCTTGGGAACCCAGGCGAATAACTGGAGTAACCAACAATCTACCAGGCGGGAGGGTTTTCATGCGGATATTATCGAATTATCCAATCTGAGAGGGGCTGTTCAGACACGTTCCGTATATACGCCTCAGGCAAATGCCTCGATAGCCGACCTGAAACTTCACTGGAATGCGGATAAGGTTATGTTTACCTCCTTAATGCCGGATAAACGCTGGAATGTATTCGAGGTAAAGCTGGACGGAACCGGTTTTAAACCTTTAGTCGAAACGGTTGAGCCTGAATTAGAATTTTACGATGGAACCTGGCTACCCGATGGACGTATCATTGCCAACAGTAACATCGGCTATCAGGGTGTACCTTGTGTAAGCGGAAGCGACCCGGTGGGAAATATGGTGTTGTATAATCCCAAAGATAAAAACATGCGTCGTTTAACGTTTGATCAGGACGCCAATTGGAATCCGGTTATTATGCACAATGGACGTGTAATGTATGTGCGCTGGGAATATACAGATCTTACCCACTATTTCTCCCGTATTGTGATGCATATGAATCCGGATGGAACGGATAACCGGGCGCTGTTTGGAAGCGGAGCCATGTTTCCGAACAGTACATTTGATGTACAGCCGATACCAGGCCATTCATCGGCATTTGTCGGCGTTATTTCCGGGCACCACGGAATAGCTCGTTCCGGTCGTTTACTGATATTCGACCCAACCAAAGCTCGTAAAGGTATAGAAGGAATTATACAGGAGATACCTCATCGTAACCGACCGGTTATTCCATTAATCAAAGACGAATTAGTGAATGATGTATGGCCTCAGTTTGTTAAACCTACCCCTTTAAATGACAGTTACTATCTTGTTTCGGCTAAATTAAATCCGGATGATTTATGGGGACTTTACCTAGTAGATGTTTTCGATAATGTAACTTGTCTGATAAAAGAAGAAGGTTATGGATTTATTAGTCCCATAGCAGTTGTCGAGGCAAAAATACCTCCTGTTATTCCCGACCGGGTAAAATTGGATGAAAAAGAAGCGACTGTCTTTATTCAGGATATATATGAAGGAGAAGGATTACGTACTGTTCCTCGCGGAACAGTCAAAGAATTACGGATTCATGGATATGAATATGCGTATCTTCATACCGAATCCGATCATTACGCGCAAGGTATTCAGAGTGGTTGGGATATAAAGCGGTTATTAGGAACGGTTCCGGTAGAAGAAGACGGTTCTGTTATCTTTAAAATACCAGCCAATACGCCTGTATCTATTCAACCACTGGATAAGGATGGCGCCGCTGTTCAATGGATGAGAAGTTGGTTTACAGGTATGCCGGGCGAGATCGTTTCTTGTGTAGGCTGTCATGAAAACCAAAATCAAATACCGATACCCAAGCGGGTGATTGCTTCACAAAAGCCTCCTGTTCTATTAACGACTCCCGAGGGTGGTGTACGTTCGTTTACGTTCGATCTGGAAGTCCAGCCTATCCTCGACCGTGCTTGTATTGCCTGCCATACCGGAGAAGGAAAAGCGTTCGACCTTAGAGGAGGGGAAAAAGATAAACGGGGATACAGCACAGCCTATCTAAAATTACATCCTTATACACATCGTCAGGGACCGGAAGCTGATATGATTGTTCTTCAGCCGTATGAATATCATCCCAATACTAGTGAATTAGTTCGTTTATTAAAGATCGGACACTATAATGTTCAGCTTACGGATAAAGAATGGAGGGCTCTATACAACTGGATCGACTATAATGTGCCGGATAAAGGTTATTTCCTTGCCGGAAAATATGACGGTTTTCCATACAAAGGGTATGATCAGATTGCCCGCCGCATTGAATTGACGGATAAATACGGAGTCGGCGCCGGTGTAGACTGGAAGAAAGAAATCGCCGACTATGCCGCGTACCTGAAAGAGCAAGGCCCCATAACTCCGGAACGCCCCGTTAAGAAACCTGCCGCGAAGGAAAAAGAGATAAAAGTCGCCGGATGGCCATTTGTTGCGGAATCGGCCAGATCGTTACAAGCCGGAGAAAGGCGGACGCATAAGGAAGTAGATATAGCTCCGGGCGTAGTAATGAGATTTATCAGAATACCAGCCGGACAATTTGTAATGGGTAGCCACAATGGAACGGAAGATAATAAACCCGCCTCCAAAGTAAAAATAGATAACTCTTTCTGGATGGCTGAAATAGAGGTAACCAATGAACAATACAAGGTTATTTTTCCCGAGCACGACAGCCGCTTTGTAGACCAGCATTGGAAAGACCATACAACACCAGGGTATCCTGCCAATCTGCCCGAACAACCGGTAATACGCGTAAGCTATGAAGATGCCATGGCGTATTGCTCTAAATTAGGCGAAATAACCGGATTGAAAATGACGTTGCCTACCGAAGCGCAATGGGAATGGGCCTGCCGTGCGGGGAGTGGAAACGATTTCTGGTTTGGCAATCTAAACAGCGATTTTAGTATGTTTGAAAATATGGCCGACGTTCAACTTACGAATATGGCAGTAATTGGAATTAATCCCCAACCCATGAAAAAAGACAACTCCTGGTATCCGTATTATAGTTTCCTTCCGAAAGAAGAAAGTGTAGACGACGGCAATATGATTCAAACAGACTCAAAGAAGTACCAGCCTAATCCGTTTGGCCTCTACAGTATGCACGGTAATATTGCCGAGTGGACGCGTTCGGATTACCAACCATATCCCTACTCGGAGAAAGTTAAAACATCTTCAGAATACAAAGTTGTGCGCGGAGGTTCGTATATTGACCGCCCAAAATATGCAACCGCTTATGTTCGTAAGGCCTATTATCCCTGGCAACGCGTTCATAACGTAGGTTTTAGAGTAATAATTGAAGATTAATATACAATGAAAACAGCAATAGAAAGAGTCGCCTCGTCTTACCTGACAACGATCGTTTTATTAGTTATTTACGCCCTCGGGCTGGCTATCGCTACTTTTATAGAAAAGTATTTTGGTACGATAGCGGCTAAAATGATCGTCTATTATTCGCCGCTGTTCTTTCTATTGCAGTTTTTATTAGTTGGAAACTTTGTTGCCACGCTTGCCGGACGTCAATTATTAAAGAAAAAGAAATGGGGATTTATCTTCGTGCATTTGGCTTTTATCATTATTCTGTTAGGTGCACTTATCTCGCACCTTTTCGG
>JAISDJ010000028.1 GCA_031264865.1 Tannerellaceae bacterium
GCGATTTTAAACCGCTGCCCTTTTGTAAAGCTCGGGCGGGTCTCCGTATCAAAACCTATCTTTGGGCATTTCGATAAGTATTCAACCGCACGGCCGGCGTCTTTCTTCGTCTCTATAATTATCACCCGGCCTTTATATTCTTCCACCGGAAGAACCGCTATTTGTTCTTTCGTTATTGACTGCGTATACTGTATCATTCTGTTTCGTTCGTTTCTAAATATTCCCCATATTCCCCCTCACTGTAACGTATGGCATGAAGAGCTTTTAATGCGTTCAACAAGCGTTGCCCCCAGTATTCGCGGAAGTTTATCCGGCACACGGCCAGGGCATTTCGCATAATCTCCTCGTTTCCCTGCCTGAACAAAGAGATAAAGTTGCCGGCATCCTGGTAAACATCCGCCAGGTTTTCCGAAATAAATGCGGCAATCGGGGTATCGCTATATTGCATGTCGGGATGAAATGTTTCCAGATACGTATCCTGTTCGCCCAATACGTTACTGATCCGGTTGCGGACTGATTCGTACATGTCTTCCGTCAGGGTATATTCGAGTTCGACGTCATCGTCGGGCGCTACTTCGGGAAGCAGGGCCGCTTTCAAATATAACAGGGGCAACATCTTTGCCGCCTTATCTGCAAAATCAAGTATCGTAAACCGGGCCGCCGTTTCCACCAAGGAACAATATTCTAATGCTACGGTTACAAATTCAAGCGTATCACGCTCGTATATAGGACTCTCAATCTTATCCATATCTCTTCTTATCCTAACAATAACTATGCAAAAATAGCAAATTAATTAAAAGGAGAAAAGAGAGAAGGGAAAGAAAGGGGAAGAAAGGCCGTCAGACAGGCCTTTTCTTCTATTGTATCTCAATGATTCCCTTTGGATTATAGTTTCTTTTATTAAAACACAATATATACGCTTCCGATATGCCTTATTCTTTGGGGATACTGAACTCCTTGTCGGCAAATAAGGCGGCTAAACCTGAGATTTGTTTGAAGCGGAGCAGCTCGTCAGGGTCCATTCCGATGTTTTTCATAATCCATCCGTCGCTCATGCCGGACTTTTTAAGTTCGGCAACGATGTTGGTCATCAGTTCGATGCTGTGGGTGCCCCGGGCGCGGTTGTGGCGGATGGTAGACGCCATGCGATTGGACAGGTCTTTATTTATTACGGCTACCGGCAGGCAACCGTTTTCACGCTCGTAGATGCGTTCGGAGGTTTTCATCACTAAATAGCGATGGAAGCCGTCTACCAACTCGTACCTGTCTTCTTCCGGGAGGTAATAGCATACGCATGGCATCGTATAGCCATCCTCCCAGATAGACAATTCGAGAAGTTCCATTTCGGGCGGGGCTACCACATTCGGGTTATAGGCGTTTGCCTGTATTTTCTCTACCGGCACGGGGCGTACCGTATAGACAGGGCTGGTGTATTCTTGTTTGTTATCCATGCTTTATTTCCTGATAAAAATCCATAATTCTTTTCCGGTTGTCAATCTCTTTTTTCGTCATGGCAAAACCCATGTATTTGCATAAATGGTCGTTGCGGAGAATACAGATACACATCCGCTTGAAGGTAGGAAGATATTTGAAACCGGCGATATTAATATCGTCCTGGTACTCCATTCTTACGGGGTATTTGTCTGTATTATAATTCGTGTGATCCTGCACTTCTATGGCAATGCCCATGGCGCGCAGCTTTTCTATCGTTTCGTTTGGCAGGCAACCGCCCCGGCTGCGCCAGAAGTTTATGCTGACGGAAAGTTTCTGCAGGTAATTCAGGCGTATATCTTCCGGCAGGGTAAGGAGGAGGAAGTGCATATAGTTCTCCCACGTATAGCCCGGGGGAGGCTCTACCGCTTTCTGGGCAACGGCTTTCGTGTCGCCATACAGGGCTGTGAAATTAACGCCGTTTACGCGGCAGATCATTTTTCCCCAGGTATCCGGGTCGATTGCTTTGTAGAGATGCAGGCTTTCCTGCGCTGCGAGGATGAAAGGGCTGGCTACACGCTGTTTTTCCAATGGTACGCCTGCCTGATAGTACAAATCGTATAAGTGATTGTAGTCCCAGCCGAAACGCCCGTTGGCCGTCCAGATGTCCGTGGTTAGCCAGTCGTGTATCACGTAGGCGTTATAAATATTTTTCGAGAGCATCCGCATCCACTTTAGGTTGCGGTACATGTGAAACCGCTTGCTGCCGTGTATGGTTCGCCAGCGGTGCGAACTTTCCTGTGTACGTATCCCAACTAAGCAGCAGGTCTTTTTCGCATTCTTCTGCAAGTGGTACCATTGTGAAAACAGGACGTAGAACTCTGAATCCCACATCTCGGCGTTATAGAAAGGGAGGTCTGCCTTCCCCAGACTGCCGGCGGGCATCTCCCGCACCCAAAGTTCCCGGCAACTTTCGTCCCACGGGCGCCAATACGACTGGTACATCGACGTACAGGTGGTTACCTTGAAAGGGATACAGACGCGATACACCTCCAGAATATCGGCATTAGACTGTAATACCCTGTTTACATAATTAATCGTATCGCTGTATTGTATTTCGTAATCCATGTGAAATACGCCGATCTTCCGCTGCAGGTTGTTTTCCCTGATATACTGGATACAGAGGTTCAACATCACGCCGCTGTCTTTACCGCCGGAAAAGGAGACATAGATATTATCAAACTCATTGAATAATATCCCAATCCTCTTCATGGCCCGTTCATACACGTTCTTCTTCATCTGTGGAGAGTTTAAATACTTTCATTTTTACATATCTTTTCCAATAAAGCGTAACCGAGAATCCGTTTCGCTCGAAATCAGGGATATGCCGCAACTGCGTCACCGATTCAATCTCATAATCGAGTGAAAGCGCATCGACAATATCTTTCAGCAGGGCGGAGAAAACGACGCTATCGTCATCCGCCACATAATAGTTGTTTATTTTCGCTTTGCCTTCTTCCAGCTTCACGGGTATGAAGCCCAGGGTATCGCCCTTAGCGGTGGCAACGAACCATCGATAATCGGAAGACGTTTTATACGGATAGTTCAGGTTGTAAGCCAATACTTCCTCATTCATTACAAGATGTCCCACCAAATAGTACAGCCGCTTATCTTCTCCTTCCAGTCTAATAATATCCATACGAATCCTTGCGTGAAATATAATCTCTGCAAATTTATTAAAAATAAGCAAATAAACTTTCTGTAAAAATGTTGATTAATCATATTTTTCCTATATTTTCTTTACAACTTCTTTCAGCCTAACATGGTTTCTTTCCGCAGGTCGATGACCTGCGGTTATGAAAATCTGACTTTTCAAGTCATGAATACAAAAAAAGCTTCCTCTGACGGCATCAAAATTATACATACCTTATATTAAAAGAGATAATCCTCCGCATTTTTGAAATCCGGAACGGATGACCTCTTGGTAGCCCGACGTAAAACGTCGGGTCGGGAGATGAATAAGCGTGCCATAGCGGCGAAGCCCCGGCCTATTTTGCTATTTCGGAGGCTCGCCTGCAAACGCCTGTTATATCGAACGCAGGCTTTAGATAGCATGAATTAAATACATTTGATCCCGGCATACGATAAATAGCTATTTTGTATAGGATAATTTCGTACATTCGTCCCATTCCTTTCCACCGTTCACCCTTGTGGCCGGACCCGCTCACAAGGGTGGCCGGATCCGGCCACGTAGGTGAGCGGATCCGTCCACAAGGGTGAGCGGTGGAAAATGTGGTAAGCAAAACAATAAACTATCCTGTGTAAAGCAGTAAAACAATGAGTTTACGTTACCACTTCTATGAAAACGCCTGTTTTGAAGGGTAAAGATGGCTATTCTTCCCTGACAGGCCGGTGGAAGCAAATTTTACGGGTGAAAGGAGCACGTTTCACCCTGCTTTCCGCTTTGGGAGAGGGTTTCAGGGGTTTGGTGGAAGGTGAAAGCAGTATGCATAAACCCCCTGAGAGAGGCGATAAAAACAGGGTTTTGCAGGTGAGCCAAAAAAACATTATGAAAGAATACTGTAATCATTGATTATAAAAATAAATTATTCCGGGTGAAATAACAAAAGATTGAGGTATCTTTACGGTTCATATTCATATATAACTATCAAAGTAAAGTAATGAAAAAAGTCAACCATTATGAAAAGCTTAGAAATTATTTTTAAAGCTCTGTTTCTTTCAGGAGTTTTTGTAGTATTTAATTTTTCAATGACGGGATGTTCCAAGCCTGTACCAATTGATGTAAATAGCGACAACTTGGAAGAGTATGTCTCTATCGGGGTAAATAAACACTTGGACGGTGCTATTAAATCTAATGTTATTACACAGTATCAACGGGAGCCTGTCCATACTACGACTGAATCTTTCAAGGCAATTGCTCAAAAGTACGTTGCCGACGGAGCAACGTTGCATCCCAACTTAACATACAAAATAAAATATGTGGGAGGAACAATAGTTGATAGTGAGCAAGAATGCGAAGCAATGGCTTATTCCGTTGTAAAGGATGGAAAGTTGTATGGAAGTGGGGTTGTTTTTTCCGAAGCGGTAAGTCGTGCGTGGGCAAAAATGTGGGCTATGGGAGATAATAATAAAGACACAGGTGTGAATTGGCTTGTTTGGATTGGTTTTATACTCTTGATGCTTATGAGCCCGTTGCTTTTCCGGTTGTTTACCCCTAAGAAATCGAATCCTTTCACGGGAGAATACAGATGGTAGATGAAAGTTATACTGCGCGTAGTCCGCAATGCACATTTGCAATATTTTGACTAACAAAGAACGCTTCAAAATCCGAATAAATCGTCATTGTTTGATTACTGTAATGCTTTTTGCAAAGTCAGAGTAGAATTTACCTGTTTACAACATCAAGATGAGATGAAAAAAATATCAGCCTGTTTGTCTGTACATCCATTTTGGATGTTTACGGGGAAAGATGTATCTTTGCGGTCGGAAAATTCCCCAAAAAATGTCAGAACAGGAATTAAATAAAATCTTATCCGATGCCATTTCGCTTCCGGCAGAGACAGAGATTGTCGAGTTCAAGGAAGCCAAGGAGAGTTACGACTTCGGCAAAATCGGAAAATACTTTTCAGCGTTAAGCAACGAAGCCAACCTGAAAGGTAAATTCTGTGCGTGGCTTATTTTCGGAGTGGATAACAATCATAAAATAATCGGCAGTAATTACCGCTGTCGAAGGAAAGATTTGGACAGCCTGAAAAAGGAAATTGGCGACAAAATCACTAATAACATCACATTCACGGAAATTTACGAGTTAAAAACGCCCGAAGGCAGAGTAGTAATGTTTCAGATACCCGCGGCACCACAGGGTATTCCTATAGCTTTTGAAGGATACTATCATGGACGTGCCAACGAAAGCCTTGTAGCCCTGAATATTGAAAAAATAGAGCGGATACGTAATCAGGTTATCGGCAAAGACTGGTCGCGAAATATTGTCCCTGATGCTACTTTCGAGGATTTGGACAAAGAGGCGATACGGAAAGCGCGGGAACAGTTCAA
>JAISDJ010000046.1 GCA_031264865.1 Tannerellaceae bacterium
ATCTTCATCTTCAGATAAACGTTCAACAGCGGCTCCTGCATATCCGTATTCACCAGCGTAACGCGAAGCTTCTCACGTCCACCACTATAGTACTCCGTAACATGAGGCGTATAAGGAGGGATCAAATGAGTAAATACCTGAACCGGATAAGTCGCCTGTGCCAACCCCAAACGACATACCAATGAAAATACAAAGAATATGACGATGCGAAATATATAGGGGTGACTTTTCATGTTTTTCTTATTTTATGATCATTTTTGCTTAAAAAATCCCTACATTTATTTATGAAAACAAAAGTAATGAAAAAATGACTCCTTTAACTCCTTGACTCCTTTTTTATCTCCCCTTGTTCTAATACGAGGATTAGGTCGGCATTGCGGATTGTTGATAGACGGTGAGCTATAATCAGGCTGGTTCGGCCTTCCATCAGTTTGTCTAGGCCTTTTTGAATGAGTAGTTCGCTGCGGGTGTCAATGTTGCTGGTAGCTTCGTCTAAGAGTAAGATGGGCGGGTCAGCTACGGCGGCACGAGCTATGTTTAACAGTTGTCGTTGTCCTTGGCTAAGGTTTGCTCCATCGTTTTCCAATAAGGTGTTGTAGCCATGGGGTAAGCGTTTGATAAAAGAATGGGCGGCCGTTAGTTTGGCTGCTTCTATTACTTCTTCGTCAGTAGCATTTAATCGTCCGAAGCGGATGTTTTCATATACTGTTCCTGTAAACAAATGGGTGTCTTGTAATACGATAGCCATTGATTTACGGAGGCTTTCACGTGTTACTTTCTTTATGGGATGTCCGTCGATAGTTATTTCTCCTTCCCATACATCAAAAAAACGAGGTAACAGATTGAGTATCGTGGTCTTTCCGGCGCCTGTAGCTCCTACGAGAGCGATTTTACATCCGGGATATGCATGTAGGGTGACGTCTTTTAGAATGGCTTTTTCTGGTCGGTAGCCGAAGTAAACATGTTTTAAAGACACATCGCCTTTTACTTCATCTAAAGCCACAGCGTCTATTGCATCCGGCTCTTCTGGTTTTTCATCTATAATTTCAAAGATGCGCTCTGCTCCGGCAAAAGCAGCTTGGATGCTATTATAGAGGCTTGCCAGTTCGTTAACCGGCCGCCCGAACTGTCGCGAGTATTGAAGAAAAGCGGCCAATCCTCCTACATCGAAGCCGCGGAAGATAGCCAGTAAAGCGCCCGCAATTGTGATAATAACGTAGTTCAGCGTATTGAGGTTTTGCATAACCGGCATCATTAAGCCTGCGTAGAACTGTGCCATTAATGATTTGTTTTTTAAATCCTGGTTTTGTGCTTCAAATCCGGCTTCTACTTGTTTTTCTCGTCCGAATACTTTTATCACCTTTTGTCCACTTATCATCTCTTCCACGTAGCCGTTGATGGCGCCGAGTGATTCTTGTTGGGCTTTGAAATATTTGCGACTCTTCCTTACGATCATCCGGGCAAAAAGGAACATGAGCGGGACGGTTATCAATGTAATCAACGTAAGGATAGGACTTATATACAGCATCAGACAGAAAATACCCACTAAGGTAAGTCCGCTTGAAAGCATATCCGAAAGGCTATCGGTAAGGGCATCACTTATGCGGTCTATATCATTGGTGTACCGGCTCATTAAGTCGCCATGTTGATGCGTATCGAAATAGGTTATGGGCAAACGTTCCATTTTGCCGAATAATTCAATGCGCATGCGCGTTACGGTTCGTTGTCCTATCTTATTGAGCAGGCGGTATTGGATATAAACGGCAGCAACTCCGGTTATATAAACGATTCCCAATACGCATAGCACACTGGCAAGACCCTTCAGATCACTGGGAATAATATAGTCGTTAATAATCGGACGAATCATATACGAACCTGCCAGGTTGGAGACGATGCTTACGATTATCAGGAAACCAATCACCAATAATAAGCGGCGGTCAGAAGCCATATAGGAGACAAGCCGCAGGAAGGTCCTACTTCCATTCTTGGGTTTCCCGCTTTGTTTCATATGATCGCCGTGTGCCATTTAGAGGGTGATTTGTTGTGAATGATATATTTCTTTGTACACTTCCGACGTTAGGATGAGTTCCTTTGGGGTGCCGATAGCTTCTACTTTTCCGTCTTCCAAAACGATCACACGATCGGCAGACTCCATGGTATTTATCCGTTGGGTAATAATAAATACGGTGGTATCAGCCAGCAGGGCATGGAGGTTTGTTCGTATCCTTAATTCTGTATCCGTATCTATAGCGCTGGAGCTATCGTCTAATATCAATATTTTCGGCTTGCGAAGTAATGCACGAGCTATACAAAGACGTTGTTTTTGTCCACCGGAGACATTAATACCACCACGTCCCAACATCGTATCATAGCCGTCTGTAAAAGACATGATAAAATCGTGTGCTTCGGCGGCGCGAGTGGCGTCTTCCAGTTCTTCTTGTGTGGCGTCTTGTTTACCCCAACGTAAATTATCGGCAATGGTTGCTGTAAACAGTTCATTCTTCTGAAGCACCATGCCTATTTTATCGTGTAGTTCGTCCAAACGATACGCTTTTACATTTATACCGTCTATCCTTATTTCCCCTGCCGTAGCATCGTATAAGCGGGGAATGAGTTGTAGCATGGAAGATTTGGCGGAACCGGTAGCTCCTACCACAGCTATTGTTTCACCTTGCCGGACTTGAAAATCAATGTCATGCAACACATCCTCTTCTCCCCCTTCGTATCTGAAACTTACGTGCCTGAAAGTAACATCGCCTCTGCTGATCCGATATTGATGTGATAAACCTACGGGTGTATCGGCAAGTGAAGGTTTCGCATTCAGCACCTCTACAATACGTTCCGAAGAGGCCGAAGCTCTGGCAAAAGCTACACTGATCATAGAAAGCATCATCAACGACATCAATACCTGCGTAAGGTAATTAACGAAAGAAATCAACTCTCCCACTTTCAACGTGTCGCCTGCTACCTTATATCCTCCAACCCACAGAATCGCCATGATAGAAAGATTCATGACCAACTGCATAACGGGAAACATGGTAACAACCGTATTAGACGCCTTGATTACCAAATCACGCAATGCTTCGCTGCTTTTGACAAACTTCTTCGTCTCAAAATCTTCCCTGACGAACGATTTCACTACCCGGATATTTATCAGGTTTTCTCGTACTACGCCATTTAACTTGTCTAACTGCTGTTGTACTTTCATGAAAAGAGGGAAACCTTTACGCAGTATAAAAAAAATACTAATGCCCAGTACCGGAATAGACGCCAAAAGAATCATCGCCAAATCCAAATTAATCCGAACAACAAAGAATACAGCCATAATCAACGTCATAGGAGCCCGCAAAAGAATACGCATCGACATCAATACCAGATGTTGGATACGCGCAATATCACTCGTGAGGCGAGTAATAAGAGACGCCGGGTTAAAGCGGTCGATATCATTAAAAGAAAGCTGTTGGATCTTATCAAATAAAGCTGTCCGTAAATCGGTTCCAAAGCCAATGGATGTTTTAGAAGATATATAGATGTTGGCCACGCTAAAAAATAAACCTACCAGGGAGATCAGCACCATATGCAAGCCTGTTTCCGATACAACGGAAAGATTGCGCTGCATCACTCCGTCGTCGATAATTTCGGCCATAAACATGGGCTGTATTGTTTCGCACAACACAGTAATGAGTACAAGAAAAGGACTGATGACTAAGCTTATCTTATATTTCCGAAGTATCTCCCGATAACGTTTCATCACAAATAGGCGGCCACCTTTTTCCGGTCGGTCTGAACAGTTTCAAATTCGGAGGTAACGATACTGCTGCCCATCGGCACCTCTTCGTTACGGTATTCCATGGTGCTATGCAGGATACTGCGGGCAGAGGTATGAAACTCTTTCGCTCCGGTTTCGGCTTCTATCCGGGCAATGTTATTTTCACGCACACCACATCC
>JAISDJ010000119.1 GCA_031264865.1 Tannerellaceae bacterium
AGTTGTGTTGGATGTATTGAAAAATGATATATTGACCCGGTTCACACAGCAATCGATTATAAAAACAATAGAGGATTTTAAAGTTGAGTTGATTGACGATCCTGCTCAAACAATACCTGTTGTAAACAAAAAGTTACAGTTTACAGCGCCTCCAACAGGTGGTTTGGTCGTGTATAAATATACCTACATAGCTGAAAGTTTACCGTCTACAGGATATATCTATATCTATGTAGCCGAATTAGACGATTCCCGTACACTTCTTTGTGACGGAGATCCGTATGAGCTAAAAGTGAAACCATTGCCGGCAGGAGTAGTATTTGAATACTACGAGAGTGATAGTACCACCGTGATAACCGGCAATCCCACATTTACGGCTTCCACGTTAAAACCGGATACGTCATTCTATGTTAAGCCTAAAACGCTTGTTGCGAGTGTACCAACTGCCGGTACTTCTATAGGCGCTTACATGCCTAAGAAACGAGTAGACTTTAAAGTGACTACTACTGCCGGTAGCGGCCCAACGATGCGATGGACAGGCTTAGCAGACACGAACTGGAATAATCCGGCTAACTGGCTAGAAGTAGGCGCAAACGGTAGCACCTCAACGGTAACCTATTATCCAAATGCTTGTGTGAATGTAGAAATCCCTGCCGGAGCGCCGAACTATCCGAAACTTACGGCAGGCGCCGGATGCTATACGATTACAATGGGAGACCGCGCCATGATAGCAGGTATCCATTTGCTGACGTATAATGATGCTAAGGTAGAATTGAAATTGAACCCGGACGAGAAAGACCGTTTCGTAATGTGGTCGGCCCCATTGAAGTCGATGTATTCGGGCGACTATCACTTTAAAGACGGAGGTAATCCTAAATTTGGAGACGTCTATATGAATCTGTTCCAGCAAGCCAAACCGGGTGGGTCTGCTCCCGCAGCAGCAAATACCTTTACCGCTACATTCGGACATTTAGGTGTGCAGTTGCCATTAGGCCTGGCATTTAATCTGAAGGTAACGAGTACGGCTGCCAATAGCGGTAAGGCATTTACCTTCCCGCAACCCGATAATAAATATACAGATGTAGATGGTCAGGATTATCCTGCTACTGGAACACTCTCAAGAACGAACCGTAATAAATTCATTATTGACATGGATGACAGTAGTGCGCCCGGCAGTCCATACGCTACGCTACCGGTGATCAATGATGTAGCCGGAAACACCCTGATTCAGGTAGTAAATCCCTATATGGCTTATTTGGAAGTATACCAGTTTATCAATAATAATTCTACTACGATAAGTAATGCCGGATATGCTATATGGGATGGAGATACAAACGGTTTTAGTCAAAGCGGCGTGATTGGAAGCCCTGACAACAGATATCAAATAACGACAACTCCCACTATGACGACAAGTGGCTTTATTCCTCCTTTGCAGTCGTTCTTTGTTCAAAAGAAAACGGATGCGCTTCTTCCGTCGGTTACTGTAAATGCACTATGGGCTTACACAGATCAGGGCAGCCCCTACAAACTGCGAGCCGATGCGCCGGAAACAAATGTTCTTCGCATAAAAGCTACGCAGGATAACGGCAAGCAGGTTAGTTATGCCGTATTGCATTACAACGAAAGCACATCGCCTGATTACAAAAGCAGCGAGGATATGCACAAACTATTCTACCAATTGGAAGAAGATGTAATCCCGCTGGAAGTATATACGTTCGCTCCTACCCGGGAGGTGTTGGCGATTAACTCAAGCAGCGACTTTTCGCAAGAGATACCTTTAGGTTTGCGTACGGATAAAGCCGGCCAAGTAACCTTGGAATTTACCGGAATGGCAACCTTCGGGCATGACGTTTACCTGATAGACCATGCCCAAAACGATAAGGTAACCGATTTGCAGGATAATCCTACATACACCTTTGTGGTAACGAAGAATTCGGCAAGCGACAAGGTAATCGAGCTGAACAATCGTTTCAGCCTGCGTACCACCTATACAGGTGTAGGTTTAGGAAATGAAGGCATCAGTACAACGGGTCTCAATGTATCCTCGCGGGATGGCTATATCTACGTACAAACACCGTCTCCAGCCAGTAGCCTACAGGTTTACAACGCTGCCGGAGCATTGGTGTACAGCAGTACAGCCAGGTTGGATTATTTCCGTATACGAACAGACAGTCAACAAGCTTATATTGTAAAAGTAAAAATAGGTGAAGAGTACCTGACACAAAAAATATTTGTTAAATAAACCACATTACTTGCCGTAAGAGAAAGAAGGGGCAGGCGAAACTGCCCTTTCTTATCTATCCGTAAGTAATGGTTATATTTTGATAGACATGAATAATTATCAAGTTGCTATTAAAAAACCGTTATCTTTACGGATATTTTCTCTTGCTCAACCCACGGGATTCAAATATCATGAGGTAGAAGAAGACTACGTTTTCAGTCTCGAAAACAAAGAGTACAACCATGTCCTCTTTTTGCTTGAAGGAAAATTAAAGATCAGTTGTAACGATTTTGTAAACAGACAAGTCCAGAGTAAAGAATTTGTTTTCATCCCCGTCTCCGCCGATGTAAAATGTAAAACGTTAGGACATTCCCAAATCGTACTGTTTACGTTCGACAATCCTGCCACTCATTTTGATAAAGACTACATGAACGTCTTGCTAGACCACTGTGAAAAGGCTGAGCAAACCTTCATCAAATTACCCTTTTACGAACCGATAGAAAATTTCGTCAAGCACCTCATCCTGTATGCCGAGCATAAGATAAATAAGAAATTGCTGCAGGAGATTAAAGAAATGGAGCTACTCACCATTTTAAAATCCTTTTATTTGAAAGAAGACATAGCCAACTTTTTCCACCCCATAATCGGAAGATCTCCCCATTTCAGGATGCAAGTATTACGCAATTACCGCAAAGAAAGCCATGTAGACGGCCTGGCCCAACGCTTGGGAATAGAAAAAAGATCATTCAGTTTCCAATTCAAAGAAGAGTTCAACATGTCGCCCTACCAATGGCTATTAAACCAGAAGGCCAAGCATATCCGTTTCTCTTTAGCCGAGTCCGACAAGTCTCTCGACGAAATCCGTACCGAATTCGGCTTCAAGTTCGCTGGCCACTTTACCCGCTTCTGCAAAAAACAATTCAACTGCACCCCCATCCGTCTCCGGCGCCAGTTAGCCTACGAAAGCTGACGCCTGGTAAAACACAGGAATACCGTTGGAGGTCTATTCGTTTGCTCCTACGAGGGAAGTGTTGGCGATTAACTCAAGCAGCGACTTTTCGCAAGAGATACCTTCAGGTTTGCGTACGGATAAAGCCGGTCAAGTAACCTTGGAATTTACCGGAATGGCAACCTTCGGGCATAACGTTTACCTGATAGACCATGCCCAAAACGATAAGGAAACCAATTTGCAGGATAATTCTACATACACCTTTATGGTAACGAAGAATTCGGCAAGCGACAAGGTAATCGAGCTAAACGATCGCTTCAGCCTGCGTACCACCTATACAGGTGTAGGCTTAGGAAATGAAGGCATCAGTACAACGGGTCTCAATATTACTTTCGTATACAAACAGTTTATCCGGTATATCTCTTAAAGCGGTTCAATCTTTCCTCATAGCTCCGCGTGTACATTCGCTTCATGCGATTATCTAAAAAAGAGTTTTCAATCAGTTCATATACCAAAGGCTGTTTCGCAAGAAATTCATTGATGATTTTGGTTATCTGATTAGCTGGAACTTCTAGCAATTCTCCAAATATTTTGAAATCATCTTGGCAGGGATGTCCTTTTTCCTTATATATATCCGAATAGTATTCCGCCGGAAATAAGCCTCCTTCAAGAGCAAAATCATTATCCTCTACATGCACGAAGCTATTGATTAAATCATAAGCCGGGCTTAGGACATAATCTCTATTCGAAGTTTGCCGGAGGGAGAAGTTCTTCAGATGAGCATCACCGTTGGCAAAGATATAATTGAATATAACTGACTTGAAAAATTTTGAGATTTCAACTTTCCAAGCCGCTACATAAGTAGTAAATACATTTTTAATGTCGAGATAATTTCCGCTGTACTTAAAATTATCACCATTTCGTTTTGTCGTTTTTTCAAGTAATGAAGCAAAATCTTCCTGATGTATTTTACTGCCATTTACGTTTACATCAAAGCGTTTGGTGATATAAGCCGGTTCTTCATCTTGGAAAAAGATTAGAGCATTCTCTGCCGTATTGATATTATATACCTGTCGCGCGATCTGCATAGTCAGATGTTCGTTGGCAGGCATAAAATGTCGATATTGCAACCGTTTGTAATCAGGTATTGGTTTGATAATATATTGCCCTTGAATTCCTTCCGGGGTAAGAACGATTCGCCCATCGATCATAATAGCAGATAGTTTTTCCTGAACGCCGGAAATGGAAATCTTACTAATGTTTTCGTCTATTTCCGCACGCGCTTTGTCATTATTCGAAAAGTTCAGTATGTGACTTACCTTTTTATTATTGAAAACCCGGCGTAAAGCTGTTTGGCAATAAGTATTATAACCTGCGGCTAATGTTCCCGGACAATTATTGATTACCAACGTCATTGTTCATTACCTCTTTAACTGTTATGCTGCCTATTGTGTCGTATTGTGCTGTTCGTACCAATAGGCCAAACTCGTCTTTTTCATCCAATTTGTATATCTGTAACTGCACTTGTTTATTTACTCCTTCCGATAAAAGATTGGCAAAGAAGGGAAAAAAATCTTTTGAATGATACTCCTTTGCCGTTTTAGGAAGTGTAAGGCTTATTGCGGATTTACTGCTATCATTATAGTAATCGTTATCATATCGGAAGGTATAAGACCTGTCGTCTTCTTCTATTAACTGTCCTGCCGGTATATTGTTGCTATACACGTTTGCAATTCTCATACATCATTGATATTCGGTGCATCCTTAATTTTAAAATCCATCTCCAATCCTAATATAGATAGTATCTTGTTTAAAGTATCGACTGAAGGATTCCCTTTTCCAGCTTCAATTTGCCTTATGGTCCTTAACCCCACTCCAGAAAAATCAGCAAGGTCCTGCTGCGTAATTCCAAGTATTAATCTTCGCTGTTTGATGACTTCCGGTATTTTCATACAGGCAATATATTGCATTTATGATGCAAATATAATAAATACTTTGAATTAAATTGCCGGATTGGGCAATATATCGCATTTTTGTTATTCCAAAGTCTCAGATTAAGGATAATACTACTGCGCTGCGGGCAGGGATATAGAGTTTTAGCCATTCTTTCTTTTCATGTTTATACAAGGGGTCGAAAAGAGTAAGATGATGGATGGAGTCGTCGGACAAACCAAACCCTCCAAAACAACTGGCGTCTGTATTCAATACTACCTGATATTCTCCTGCCGGCACAAGAAAACCATAATGGGTATACGACCGGCTCGGATTAAAATTAAAAACGAATAACAGCTCTTTTCTCATATAAGCTAATACCTGGTCGCTGTCGCTGTCCCAAACTTTTTGAATAGGGGTAGCCTGAAAATCCTTTACGCTTTTTATCAACTCAAGCATCCGACGGTCGAAATCTCCCAGATAGGGGTATTTGAGTGTTGGATTATCTACCAAATCCCATTGCCGGCGAGCATATTTGTACGACCATCCGTTTCCTTCCCTTGGAAAATCAATCCATTCGGGATGGCCAAATTCATTTCCCATAAAATTCAGATAACCGCCATTAATAGTTGAAGCTGTTATCAACCGTATCATCTTATGTAAAGCAATTCCACGCTCTACCCTGTAATTATGATCGTCTTTCATCATGTGCCAGTACATATCGGCATCGATCAGCCGGAAAATAATTGTTTTATCTCCCACTAATGCCTGATCGTGACTTTCGGCATAACTAATTGTTTTTTCGTCGGCCCGCCGGTTCGTTGTTTCCCACCAGATAGCAGAAGGGCGCCAATCTTCGTCTTTCTTTTCTTTAATTGTTTTTATCCAATAATCCGGGATATTCATCGCCATCCGGTAATCGAATCCATAACCGCCGTCTTTAATTTTAGCAGCTAAACCGGGCATACCGCTCACCTCTTCGGCAATAGTAATTGCCTCCGGATTGACCTCGTGGATTAATTGATTGGCCAATGTGAGATAAGCAATCGCATCGCCATCCTGATGGCCATTGTAATAATCTCCATAGTTCGAAAAGCTTTCTTCCAGGCCATGACTGTAATAAAGCATCGATGTTACTCCATCGAAGCGGAATCCGTCGAACCGGTATTCGTCTAGCCAAAACTTACAATTAGACAATAAGAAATGAATGACTTCATTTTTCCTGTAATCGAAACATAAAGATCCCCAGGCCGGATGTTCACGCCGGGAACCGGAATAGAAATACTGCCCATAAGAACCATCGAACCGCCCTAATCCTTCTACTTCATTTTTAACGGCATGGCTGTGTACAATGTCCATAATTACGGCAATACCCATGGCATGGGCCTCATCAATTAATTGCTTTAATTCGTCGGGCGTACCAAAACGCGACGAAGCGGCGAAGAAACTGCTTACATGATAACCGAACGAGCCATAATACGGATGTTCCTGAATAGCCATAATCTGGATGGTATTATATCCATCCCTTTTTACACGGGGCAGGATATGAATGCGGAATTCATTGTAACTGCCAACCTTTTCTTCGTTTGTACTCATGCCGATATGACATTCGTATATAAGCAGAGGAGAGACGTCTGGTTTGAACTTTTTATTTTTAAAGATATAAGGTTTATCAGGGCTCCATACCTGAGCGCTGAATATTTTTGTTTGTTCATCCTGTACTACGCGACGTATCCATGCAGGAATGCGCTCGCCGCTGCCACCTTCCCATTCCATTAGTAGTTTAAACAGGTCTCCATGAGAGATCATGCTTTCTTCCAAAACGATTTCCCAGTTGCCATGCTCCAGGCGAGTCATCCTGTATCGTTCGTTTTTTTGCCAGTTATTAAAATCGCCAATCAGGTAAATGGCAGTAGCATTCGGCGCCCATTCGCGGAAAATCCAACCCTTATCTGTTCTATGTAATCCGAAATAAAGATAACCGGATGCAAATTCACCCAAGGCTTGTTGTCCGTTATGAGTAAGTTCTTTTTCTTTAGCGAGGTAATGCTGGTATCGTCCGTTAATAGCAGCTTCGTATGGAGATAACCAGGGATCGTTTTTGATTAAAAGAAGTGATTGCATAATTACAGTATGAATATGGTTGTATGCAAAGATAGTGTTTTATATGTATAATGAAGCGACTTATACTCCTAAAACGATATTAACAGCTTCAGTATATCAACAAGCGTTGGCTCTCCTATTGAATAATGCTCATCGGAATAATCAGCAACCAAATCCGAAAGAAGTTTCAATTCTATCATATTTGGGTCTTCTGCCGGAGTCTCCTCATCTGTAGACCGGAGCAACTCCTCTATTTTCAATATATAATTCTGCTTTAACTCACTAAAAAAAATAACCACAGCGTGGTCTGTTCCTGAAAGGAACAAAGAGAAAAGGATAGGGTTTCAACCCTATCGCCCAGAGGCCTCCCCAAGCTCAGAGCCCTGCATGGGCGATATATTATCACGCCTTTCCAAGGCTATGGTTTGAAGGGGGTACCTCATTAAATAGGGTTGAAAACATATTATCAGTTCTTTTTTCCTTTCAGGAACAGACCACGCTGTGGTTATTTTTTTATGGGTTAAAATAGAATCATTCATCAAAAGAAAAAAGCAGACGGTGAATGGTGATAATAGCATATTTGTTATATTTGCAAATATCACAGCCGTAATAATAACCGCTGTGATATTATAAAAGAGATTCGATATGAAGTTTTATAATCGAGAAACAGAGCTTGAGGCGTTAGGGAAAATGCGCGAACTGTCTTTTATAGATTAAATACAATGTCGTTTCGTTTCCAAACCAAAAGGTATGAACGGTAATGGATACTGTTTCGAAAAAGATGCTTACCTTTCTCTAAAAAGGTAGGCATGAAATTTTTAACGAATGGCTTCCTTACGCTTGTTTTTCTGTTTCTTTTCCATAACTTTGCTTTTAATTAATTTAGAAAACGGACAGGCTCTGTATTTGCAGAAACCGGACATTCGATGAGTAAAGGAACTAAAAGTCTTACCTTTTATCTGTTGATGATTGTTGTATTCGGTTCGTTGATGTACTTTATCGCCAAACAAGGCGAAAGTCGGCAACTGAATGAGGCTGCTGCGTCTTTATCCGGTACGTCGGGTGATTTGGGGGAAGAGTTTGTGGTTTTCTGGAAATTACTGTTTGGGCATATTACTTCTCCGGTGGCTATCCTGCTGCTTCAGGTTATTGTTATCTTACTGGCTTGCCGTCTTTTCGGCTGGTTATTTATGAAGATGGGGCAACCTACGGTTATCGGGGAGATACTGGCCGGTATTGTTTTAGGCCCTTCCATACTCGGACATCTTGCCCCGGAAATTACTTCTTTCCTGTTTCCGGTGGAATCTATGGTAAACATTACTATTTTAAGCCAGTTCGGATTAATACTGTTTATGTTTTCAATAGGGATGGAACTGGATATTACCGACGTAAGGAAGACACTGAAAGAAACCCTATTGATAAGCCATACCAGTACAGTTGTTCCTTTCTTCTTTGGAATGCTGACCGCTTATTTTATATATGATACATATGCCGACACGCGTACGCCGTTTCTGTCGTTTGCTTTATTTATAGGTATAGCAATGAGTATTACGGCTTTTCCCGTGCTGGCGCGTATCATCCAGGAGAAAGGCCTTACCAAATCACATTTGGGTACGATTACCCTGGCCAGCGCTGCCAATGGAGATATTACGGCTTGGTGCCTGCTGGCTGTAGTGGTTGCTATTGCTCAGGCAGGAAGCATGCTGAGCGCTGTCTATACAATTCTTTTTTCCGGTGTTTATATCCTACTTATGTTTTTTATAGTCCGTCCTTTCCTCCGGTTGGTTGGGCATATCTATCATAATAAAGAAGTAATAGACAGAGGATTGGTAGCTTTGATGTTTTTGATATTGGTCGTATCCTCTTATTTAACGGAAATTTTAGGCCTGCATGCCTTATTCGGAGCTTTTATTGCCGGTGTGGTGATGCCGAGTAATATAAAATTCCGTAAAATTATGACGGAGAAAGTAGAAGATGTTTCTTTATCGCTTTTTCTCCCGTTATTCTTTGTATCTACCGGACTTCGTACGGAAATAGGCCTGCTGAATACGCCTGAATTATGGCAGATATGCGGAGTTATTATCTTAGTAGCGATTGTTGGAAAGTTTGGCGGCGCCTATCTATCGGCTCGTTTTGTTGGTGAAAGTATAAGGGATAGTTTATATATAGGAGCTTTAATGAATACCCGTGGACTGATGGAGTTGATTGTACTTACCATCGGTTATGAAATGAATATCCTTACTCCTCCCGTATTCGTGATGCTGGTGATAATGACATTGGTAACGACGTTTATGACAACTCCGTTGGTGTCGTTTATCAAATACTGTTATCGGAAACGGGATAAAATCCTGGAAGAGAAAATGCGGCCACCATTGGAGGGCATATTTAATGTGTTGCTTTCTTTCGGACGGGCAGGAAACGGACAGGTTATGCTGGATGCAGCCTATCAGATGTTTTCCAAAGGGAAGAATAAACTGCAAATTACAGCTCTTCACCTGACGATGGGAACAGATGTGAACCCATTACATACGGATAATTTTGAGGAAGTAAGTTTCGGCCCTATTCTGTATGGAGCCCAAAAGTTGGGTATTCCTATTAAAACGCGCTATGAAGTATCGACCCGCGGAGTACAGGAAATCGTAGATATAGTGAATGAAGAAGGGTTTGATTTTCTGCTGGTGGGCGCAGGTATTTCATTGAGTAATCTTCCTACCGACGTGGCTGTAAACCGTTTTCGGACGCTTTTCTACAATCGGTTTTTTAAAGGTTTCAAAGCTCCGGAGTCATGGTTTTCTCCCGGTTCATTGCTGAAGGATAAGACCAAGTTCTTTATTGAGCAAAGCCATTGTCCGGTTGGCGTATTTGTGAATCGTGATTTTGTGAAAGCTACCAATGTTTTATTAATCGTAGCGTCGGTTGATGATTTATTCTTGCTTGAATACGCACGTACATTATTATTATCTACATCAGGAAGTATCGGCTTGGTTAATAAAACAAGCAGTACAACTCCGGGAATTGAGAAAATCGAAGAGTCTTTTGCCCGGTTTACGGAAACGGTTAAACAGTCGAAAGTTCTGCCGGACAAAGACCTTACGCCGGGCTTATTTAACGGATATAATTTCATGTTAATCGGTTATCATACCTGGAATGATGTATCCGAACATCGGAAGGAAGCACTCCAAAGGATGCCCTCTGCACTTATACTTAATAAATAATCCCCAGCGTTACTTACCTTATTTTAACATGGGTTCAATATAAGTTTAGAACAACAAAAGTTGTTTTTTTATTATAAATAGGAATTATTTATCCCGAATTATCCAGATAGCAGGATTCCGGCTGGTATTAAAAATTGCTATTACCTTGATAATTTTAATCTCTTTTTCGACTTTGAAATGGATTAAATAAGGAAAAGCCTTTACCTTCACACATCGAATTTCATCGTAACGAATGGCGACAGCAGAAGGATTCTTTTCAATGTAATCTAATTGTTCTTTTACGTTTTGAAGAAAGCGGGCGTCTAATCCTGGCAGTTTATCATTGTACCAGTCAATTCCTTCCTGTAAATCCGTTTCGACTTCAGGTGCATAAATAACTCTGTAATTCACAGATGTAACCTGAGATTACATTCTATCTCCTCCCAATTTCTGCAATCGGAAGGATTTTCACTCATCTTTTGTAAGCGTTCGGATACAATTTCCTTATGTAAGGGTGAAATATCAATATCCTTTTCGCCTGTTTCATTCCAAATCATGCTTTCTAATTCCAGTTTTTCCTTCGTGGACAATTGCCTGACTATCTTTAGCAATTGGTTGAAATTCAAAGGTGCACTACTTAATGGTATAGGTTGGGTACCCATGACTGTATTTTAAATTTGTTCACAAACATACAAATAAAATCGCTGATAGAATAGAAATTAATTGAGAAATTACAGGTGATGACATAAATGTATATTGGAAAAAAGAGGTTGAATTCATTGATGAAAAACAACGGATGTTGTTCTAATCTTATATCGAACGTACCTTATTTTAAGATATTATTTATAATTTCGCACCTGTTAATTATTGAAATTATTGATAATATGGAAAATAGAATGTTTTTGAAGCGGGTTGCCGCTATACATGATTTATCCGGATTTGGGAAATGTTCCCTTACGGCTGCTCTGCCTATCTTGTCGGCTGCCGGCATTGAAACCAGCGCTTTACCAACAGCGGTCTTATCTACTCATACCGGAGGGCTCGAAGGGTACACCTATATGGATATGACAAGCGAGATGCGTCCGTTTATGGAACACTGGAAATCATTAAATATATCTTTCGACGCTATTTATAGCGGTTTTTTAGGTTCGTTTGAACAATTGAATATTGTAAGTGATTTTTTCGATGAATTTCGAAAAAAAGACAATTTAATATTGGTCGACCCGGTAATGGCCGATAATGGCGAATTATATAAAATATTCACGCCCGAATTTGCATTGGGTATGCGAAAATTATGTGAGAAAGCCGATATTATTGTACCTAATATAACGGAAGCTACCTTATTGTTGGGTGAAAAGTATTGTCCAGGCCCTTATTCAAAAGCATATATAGAAGACTTGCTATTAAAACTGAGTGAAATAGGTCCTAAACAAATCGTTTTAACCGGCGTCTTTTTTGATGAAGAAGAATTAGGAGCAGCTACCTACGATAAGCAAACAGGTATTACCGGTTATACGCTTGTTTCGAAAATACCCGGATATTATCACGGTACAGGCGATGTTTTCGGCAGCGCTTTATTAGCCGCTTTATTAAACGGATCCGGCTTAAACGACTCGGCGGGAATTGCGGTTCGTTTTACGGCAAATAGTATTTTAAGAACCTATAAAGCCAAAACGGATATTCGTTTCGGCGTAGATTTTGAACATGGTTTTCCTGAATTATTAAAGGAATTGAAATTAGTCTGACGGGGAGCTCTTTACTTCGTAAACGGTGTAAAGAGATACCCTCCAGCCTTTCCTTTGCTGATTGTTCCCATAGCCGGGAAAGCAATATGCATACCGGCAATGGGTATGTTATGTTTGTTCACATATTCTAATACCTGTTTGCGGGCTGCAATCGCATCGTCCGGATTTACATCATAGGTAACGGCTACCTGTGGATAAGGCATTTGCAGGGCCATGGCATGTGTAACATCTCCCCAAACAAACATTTTTTCATTATCGGATTCAAGCAAGAATGCCGTATGTCCCGGTGTATGCCCATATGCGGCATATGCGGTAAAACCGGGTAATAACGGAGTACTTTGTTTGTTCAGTTCGTTGGGTTTAAACAGATGAAGTTTATTTTTATAAGCAGCAATAACCTCCTGTTGTTGTTTAAACTTTTCATCACTCATCCAGTAATCATATTCAGGCTGCGGAAGATATATTTCCGCTTGCGGAAACATTACTTTTCCATCGCGTAATAATCCGCCGATATGATCTCCGTGCATATGTGTAATAAGGATAATATCTACCTGTTCGGGCGCTACGTTCAATGATTGAAGGTTTTCAACTAATTTCCTGCCAAGGCCGGCGTCTATCAGCATATTCTTATCGGGTGTTTTCACGAAGAAAGCATTCATTGCATTAGAAAACGTTCCGTTCGGAGCATACTCCTGAAGCATTTCCGGTGTAGCGCCAATTAGAATACCTTTATTCCCTTGTCCCTGTGATTCGGCTAAAAGAATCAGTTCGAATGAACCTACTTGATGTGAGTAAGTGCTAAGACCTTCTTGCGCTAATACCATACAATTCATCAGTGCGAAGCATACGCCAACCATTGAAATTAGTATTGTTCTCATAATCATATTGTTTGTTAACCGGGCAAATGTAATGAAAATAAAAAGAAAGAAGGGCTTTTATTCATTAAAAAAACAGGATGTGGTACATTCCCTTCAATTTACACAATAAGAACTCTTTGGTTTCGTTATATTTGCACGTCAAACGACGTTTTATACATGGAAAAGAAGATTGTAACGTACATATTATTTCTTTTTGCTATTTTTCTTATATCTTCTTGCAAATCGGCCAAACTGAGTGATGCGGAAGAAAAGCAACGCATTGGCGAGTACAATGAAGCTGCATCTATCTATCGGAAAGTTTATGCTAAAACACCTCCTAAAGAAAGAGATTTGCGTGGTTATATAGCTTTTCGTATGGCTGATTGTAACCGATTGATTAATAATACAAGCAGAGCAACCAGCGCATATATGAATGCGCTCCGGTATAATTATCCGGATAGTATGGTGAATCTTCGCCTTGGACAGATGTATCAGAAAAGCGGAAAATACAATGATGCCATTAAATATTATACTAATTTCTTGTTAGTCAATCCTGTCAGCGTACTTGCCGGTAATGGTATAAAAGGTTCTGAAATGGCTCCTGCATGGCGTCAGAACCCTACCCGTTATCAGGTGAAGCGGATGGAGAAATTCAATTCAAGGCGTTCCGAATTTAGTCCGATGCTTTTCGGCAGTAATTACGATCAGCTTTATTTCGCTTCGTCGCGTACGAAAAATAAAGATGCTACCATCAACCCTATTACCGGATTGAACAATAATAACTTCTTTCTGGTAAAACAAGATGAGAATGGCAACTGGCTCAATCCGGAGGAACTGGAGGGTGAAGTGAATACGGAATTTGACGAAGGAACCCCTTCCTTTACAGCAAATGGAAATGAGATGTATTATACGTATTGCGCCCAAGACCCGGAAGGCCCCCGTACCTCTGAGATATATGTATCTACCCGTAGTAATGCCAGTTGGGGAAAAGGCTCACGTGTTGCTATCGTTAAAGACTCTGTAACGGCATTAGGGCATCCGGCCGTTTCTCCCGATGGAAGATACCTTTATTTTGTTTCGGATGCCATTGGTGGCTATGGGGGAAAAGATATATTCAAGGCCCGTATATTAGGAAACAGTTTTGGTCCGATGGAAAACCTGGGGCCGCAAATCAATACACCCGGCGACGAAGTGTTTCCGTATGCCCGTGATTCGGCAACCTTGTATTTCTCGTCGAACGGCCATCCGGGTATGGGTGGGTTAGATATTTTTAAAGCTACGATGGACAGTATGGGTATTTGGTCTGTCGAAAATATGAAAGCTCCTATTAACTCAATGGGTGATGATTTCGGTATCACTTTTGCCGGAAATAAAGAAAAAGGTTTTTTCAGTTCAAACCGGAATGATGCACGTGGAAGCGACCATATTTATTCATTTGAACTGCCTGTCGTTACTATCTTTATTGAAGGTATCGTTTTCGATGTAGACGAATACCCGATAGAAGAGGCAACCATACGCATTGTAGGACGAGACGGATTAAATGTAACCATACCTGTAAGAAAAGACGGCGCCTACCGGGTAGAATTGGAACGGGATATCAGTTACGTGATGATGGCAAGCGCACGCGGATACCTGAATCAAAACTTCGAATTACGGACAGGGGCCGAAGAGAAAAACGAAACATACCTGGTGGACTTCTTCCTCTCCCCGCTCCATCGCCCGGTTGTAGTAGAGAATATCTTTTATACTTTCGACAAGGCAACGTTGCGCCCCGAATCAAAAGAAGCGTTAGACGAACTGATAAAGATGCTGAACGATAACCCGAACGTGACCATCGAACTTGGCGCCCATACCGACAGCAAAGGAACCGACGAATATAACGAACGGTTGGCCCAACGCCGGGCGCAGTCGGTTGTTGACTACCTGATTGCCGGAGGTATTGCTACAGATCGTTTGGAAGCGAAAGGATATGGCGAAAGCGTTCCAAAAGTGATCAATAAGAAAATGGCCGGCGAATTTGATTTCCTGACGGAAGGAGACATCCTGACGGAAGAATTTATCCTTGCATTAACTCCCGAACAACAGGAAATAGCTGATCAAATCAATCGTCGTACGGAGTTTAAGGTATTACGCACAAATTACAACTTGTTTTAAGCTTTAACCGGAGAAGATGTTTAATACTTCTGTATATTTGAAATGAAAAGAAACTATTTACTACTTATCATTCTTTTATTCGTAACAAAAAGTAGTTACGCAGGGGGTATTGCAACTTCCGATAGTATTTCTCCCGTAAAGAAAGGTCTTCCCCATTTTTTATCGTTTACCGGGACGGGGAGTATCGTTTTACCTACCAATGATTATATACGCGAAGGTAGTCGTACTCCCTGGTATAGCGCTGTATCTTTAAAATTCGGAACATATTCTACCGGAGATAGTTGGGAAGATTTTGCCTATGGTATGCCTTACAGTGGTATAGGTGTTTATACGGCTAAATTCTTTAATAAAAAAGCGCTTGGGACTCCTGTCTCTTTGTATCTCTTTCAAGGGGGCGATTTGAAAAGATTTAATTCCAACTGGTCGCTCAAATATGAATTTGACCTCGGAATGTCTTTCAACTGGAAACCATACGACATATTTGATAATCCGGATAATATAGCATTAGGCTCTGCTTCGAATGTACATGTTGGAGCTAATGTATATATGAAAAGGAGATTGAATAACAGATGGGATTTACACATGGGCGTGGGAGTCACCCACTTTTCCAATGGTGCACAACGACTTCCTAATAAAGGTATTAATCTCTTATCTCCTTTTATCGAATGTGTCTACAACTTCAATCCTGAATCTATTGATTATTCCAGGCACTCTAAATTTACTCCTCCTCCGTTGGAAAAACGTATTGATTATGATATCCTTTTTACCATAACCTCACGGCAAGTACGGGTAGATACTGCCGGAACAGGTTTACCTCAACGAATATTAGACAAGAACTTTAAAGTGTTTGGGCTTAGCTATGCCACTATGTTTGTAAATAGTTATAATTACAAATGGGGTCCCAGCATCGAAATGGTATACGATGAAAGTTCCGGCGTAAAAGTATGGCGTCAGATACATCCCGACGACGGACAATACTATGACAGGGTAAAGCCAGGGCCTGTTTATGAGCGTTTTTCTATCGGGCTCTCTTTAAAAGGGGAAATGACTTACCGTCGAATCTCTTTCTTTGCAAATATGGGCTATAATCTATTTCATGGGAATGCATATGATTATCGCTTCTACCAGATAATAGGAGCTAAAGCCTATCTCAAAGACAATATATTCGGTGTCTTTGGTATTTGTGCCAGCAGATTCAGCAAAGCGCAATATTTATACTGGAGTATCGGCTACACAATAAAAGGTAAACCCCTGACAAAAAAAGATAAATATATCAATCACATACTACCGTAAATTTATAGATACATTCGCTTACATATGTTTCGCCCGGGCGTAAAACCGTACTTGGAAATTGTGGTTGGTTCGGGCTATCGGGATAATGCTGCGTTTCCAGACAGAAAGCTCCCCGGTGAGGATAAACTACTCCCTGTTTCCCTTTGTCGTCGCCTGTCATAAAGTTTCCGGTATAGAATTGTACACCCGGTTCGTTTGTATACACTTCCAAGCTGATACCACTCTTCTTGGAAACAGCTTTTGCTGCTAATGTATGGATATCCCCTTTAGCATTCAGCACCCAATTATGGTCGTAGCCACGGCCTCTTACCAATTGTTCGAACGAATCGTCTATGTGTGCTCCGATAGCTATCGGCATGCGCAAATCCATTGGCGTACCTTCCACCGAGTCGAGTCCTACGGGAATAAGCGTTTCGTCTACCGGCGTATAATTATCGGCATTAATCATAATTGTTTGATCTACAATTGGCGCACTAGGATCGCCGGATAAATTAAAATAACTGTGATTGGTTAGATTTACAATGGTAGCTTTGTCGGTGGTTGCCTCATACTTAATAGCTATCGCATTGTTGTCTTCCAATGTATAAGTAACTTTTATATTCAGATTGCCCGGAAAACCGGCTTCCCCGTCTTGGGATAGATAAGTAAGTTCCAGCGTCTGGTCGTTTAGCAGTTTAGGATCCCATATGCGGGTATGATAACCGTTCGGACCTCCGTGGAGGCAATGTCCGTTGTTATTCTGTGGAAGTGTATATTCTACCTCGTCAAGGATAAATTTCCCATTCGCAATACGGTTACCATAACGCCCGATTAGTGCGCCGAAATTTCCGTCGGATGAGGTGTAGTCATTGATATTATCATATCCTAATACCACATCCGTCATCTTTCCACTCTTATCAGGAACCATCACAGATACCAAACGCCCTCCATAATTCGTAATACAAGCTTCCGCTCCATTTTTATTTTTTAATACAAATAAAGTTGTACGCTTTCCATCCACAGTAGATTCAAAGTCGGTTTGCTTTAATCCCGAAAGAGTAAGTTCTTCTTTTTTTTCACCGCAAGACAGTAACACACCTATTGCCAAAGCGGAAATGATTAGTTTCTTCATTTTTATATTCATTATTAGTTAATTTGATAGGGAGCAAATATACAGTTTTCTTCTTATATCCAAAACAGTATGATTGGATTTCGATTTGTTACTAAATGAATTACATAAAAAAGTTCGTTCCAAACGTGGTCAGAGTAAAGAACCCACAGTTGGCATAATGAAATTTGGGAGGTTTTACGCGCGAATAGTTGTTGCAGTACGCGAGGTATTTATTTCATAAAAAAAGTCATTGTGATGCTTCTACCAAACTATCACAATGGTTTTACCAAAAGATCGTAATGCTTTTAATGAACCATCACAATGTTTTCCTCAAGACATTGTGATGGTTTTTTTGCCAATCTACTTTAGCTCCTTGACCCCTTTGACCCCTTTGACTACTTTAACTACTACTTTCATTGCGAGTAAATGTAATTATTCGTATTTTTGTTTGCTAAAACTTAAAATAGAGCATCCGATTGAATGATTGAGCGTATTTATATTCTTGAAAACGTAGATCCCGTTATTTTTTATGGCGTAAATAACGTCAATATGCAGTTGATAAAAACATTGTTTCCGAAGTTACGTGTAGTGGCGCGTGGAAACGTAATGAAAATAATCGGTGATGAAAATGAATCGGAACTGTTTCTTAAAAAAGTCAGGGAAATAGAAAAATACTGTGAAGAATATAATTCGTTATCCGAAGAAGTCATTCTTGATATTATAAAAGGAAAGACGCCGGCAGTAGTTAAACAGGAGAACCTGATTATACATGGGATGAACGGTAAAGCGATTGTTGCGCGTACCGAGAATCAGCAAGCCTTGGTGAAATCGTTTGAAGAGAATGACCTTGTATTTGCCATAGGCCCGGCCGGTTCGGGGAAAACATTCGTAGCCATAGCCCTTGCCGTACGCGCCTTGAAGAATAAGGAGATAAAGAAAATCATATTAAGCCGACCTGCTGTTGAGGCTGGGGAGAAGTTGGGTTTTCTTCCCGGAGAAATGAAAGATAAACTGGATCCTTACCTCCAACCGTTATATGATGCGTTGCTGGATATGATTCCGGGAGCCAAGTTGAAAGAATATATGGAGAACAATGTTATCCAGATAGCTCCCCTGGCGTATATGCGCGGACGGACGCTCAGTGATGCCGTTATCATTTTGGATGAGGCACAAAATACAACGACGCATCAAATCAAGATGTTTCTCACCCGTCTCGGTATGAATGCGAAAATGATTGTTACGGGCGATGTTACGCAGATAGACCTTCCACCTACCGCTACCTCCGGATTAATCCAGGCAATGAATATCCTGAAAGGAGTAAAAGGTATTGGGAAAATAGCATTTAATAAGAACGATATTGTCCGCCACAAGTTGGTACAACGGATTGTAGAAGCATATGATAAGTTTGATGCGAAACGAAAAAAAGAGGCTGAAAGCAAGAGATAATTAATCAAATAATAAATAGGTTATGAGCAAGGCGTTAGTAAGAACAGATTTCCAATTTCCCGGTCAGGAAAAGGTGTACCACGGAAAAGTGCGCGACGTATATACTATCAATAATGGATGGTTGGTAATGGTAGCAACAGATCGGATATCGGCCTTTGATGTAGTGCTGCCGGAAGGTATTCCTTACAAAGGACAAATGCTGAATCAGATTGCGGCTAAGTTTTTGGATGCCACTACCGATATTTGCCCGAACTGGAAACTGGCATCACCCGATCCTATGGTCACGGCAGGCCTACAATGTACCGGATTTCCGGTGGAAATGATTGTACGCGGTTATTTATGCGGAAGCGCTTGGCGTGCCTATAAAAGCGGTGTACGTGAGATATGCGGCATAACGATTCCCGATGGTATGCGCGAGAACCAACGTTTTCCGGAACCAATCATTACTCCTACTACGAAAGCCGAACAAGGGCTGCACGACGAAGATATTTCTAAGGAAGAGATCCTGAAACAAGGGCTCGTATCCGAAACCGATTATGCTTTATTGGAAAAATACGCGTTAGCTCTTTTTAAAAGAGGAACAGAAATAGCGGCCGGCAGAGAACTTATCCTTGTGGATACGAAATATGAGTTTGGACATCGCGATGGAAAAATCTATCTGATAGACGAAATCCATACACCCGATTCATCACGTTATTTCTATACGGAAGGATATGAAGAACGTTTCAGGAAAGGCGAACCTCAAAAACAACTTTCCAAAGAATTTGTCCGTGAATGGTTAATGGACAATGGTTTTCAAGGTAAAGCTGGGCAGGCTATACCGGAAATGACTCCGGCTATCGTACAAAGTATCAGTGAACGTTATATCGAGTTATATGAGCATATCACGGGCGAAACGTTTATAAAAGAAGATACGACAGATTTGCTTTCAAGGATAGAAAAGAACGTTCTCGATTATCTTACCAACAACTAACCGGCATGGAACAGCTCGGTGCTGAAAAGATTCTCCCTTACAACAACGTAGAACAGAAAGGCAAGCAGGTTGAACGCATGTTTAATGCCATCTCCGTTCGGTACGACTTGCTGAATCATACGCTCTCGTTAGGATTCGACAAAGGATGGCGCCGCAAAGGCATTCGTTACCTGAAGCCATTCTGCCCGAACCTTATCCTGGATATAGCTACCGGGACGGGCGATTTGGCTATCTCCATGCACAAGACGTTGAAAGCCGACCGGATAATAGGTGCCGATATTTCCGAGGGCATGATGCAGATAGGGCGCGAAAAGGCTGAATGCGCAGGATATACCGGGCACATCCGGTTTGAAAAGCAAGACTGCCTCGCTCTTACCTATCAGGACAATGCATTCGACGCGGTTACGGTAGCCTTTGGTGTCCGTAATTTTGCAGATATAAATAAAGGACTTGCCGAAATGTATCGGGTGCTTAGCTCCGGTGGACATGTGATGATACTGGAACTGTCTTCTCCCGTAAAATTCCCGATGAAACAACTCTACAAAATATATTCCGCTTTGGTTATCCCACAGGTAGGTAGATTCTTTTCGAAAGATAAACGAGCCTATCATTATCTGCCGGACTCTATCAAAATGGTTCCACAGGGAAAAGAAATGCAAACGTTACTGGAAAAGCAAGGATTTACCGACGTACAGGTAAAAACATTTACAGGTGGGATTTGTTCGCTATATACAGGTGTAAAAAAATAAACAAAAAACAATACGATAATGGACAAATATGGATTAATCGGATACCCGCTTGGTCATTCATTCTCGAAGACATATTTCAACCAAAAGTTTGCCGCTGAAGAAATGGATGCAGAATATGTCAACTTTGAGATCCCCACGATAAAGGGACTCAAAAATGTTTTAAAAGACAATCCTAACCTGAAAGGATTAAATGTAACGCTTCCCTATAAAACACAAGTGATTCCCTTTTTAGATGAAATGGATGAAGATGCCGGTTTGATAGGCGCTGTGAACGTAATCAAATTCACGAAGGGGATGTTCGGTAAAACAAAACTAAAAGGATATAACTCCGATATTATCGGCTTTAAGCAGTCTATCGAGCCTTTAACAGGCGAATCGCATCGGAAGGCATTGATCCTTGGTACAGGCGGCGCCTCGAAAGCCGTATTCCAGGGACTGAAGCAGTTGGGAATTGCTTCTACATTCGTTTCACGCATGCCGAAGGAATCCGCAATAACCTACAAGGAAATTACTCCTAAGACAATGGAACAATACACTGTAATTGTCAACACAACGCCGGTGGGTATGTATCCTAACATAGAAACGTGTCCTGATATTCCGTATGATCTGCTCACACCCAAACATTTACTTTATGACTTACTTTATAATCCCGACGAAACCCTTTTTATGAAGAAGGGAAAAGAGAAGGGCGCCATTGTGAAAAACGGACTGGAAATGTTGCTTTTACAGGCATTCGCCGCCTGGGAGATCTGGCAAAAATAGCATAATTCATGTTATAGAACATCCTTGTCTGAACACAGATATACAAATAACCATGTACTTTTACACACGATTTCGATAATTTTATATACATGAAGAACGAGAAAACGCTTTCAGGGTTAACAATAAGAAACTTTGAAAAGCAAATAGATGGAAAGGATAACAAGCTTTACGTCTTGACAAATAAAAACGGTGTTGAATTAACAGTAACAAACTACGGGGCAAAAATAGTGTCGTTGATGGTTCCCGACAGAAATGATAATTCCATCGATATAGTAACCGGTCATAACTCGATTGACGAATACCTTTGTTCTGAAGAACCTTACTTTGGCGCCGTATGTGGACGCTATGGCAACCGTATTGCTAAAGGTCGGTTTGAATTAGATGGTATAGTTTACGACAAGTTGGCGATTAATAATGGGCCTAACACTTTACACGGTGGTACGAAAGGATTCAACGCTGTTGTATGGGACGTCAAATCGATTAACAATAATACAATCGTATTTGGCTATACTTCTGCCGACAAGGAAGAAGGTTTTCCTGGTAATTTAAGGATGGAAATAACCTATTCTTTGTCTGATAATAATGAGTTGATCATTCTTTATGCTGCCGTTACCGATAAACCTACCGTATTGAATCTGACAAATCACTCTTATTTCAATCTTTCCGGTGCGGGCGACCCTTCTATCAACGATCATCTACTGACGATCAATGCAGATTATTTCCTCCCTACTGATGAAACAGCCATTCCTTACGGGCCAAAAGAAAAGGTAGAAGGAACGCCGATGGACTTCCGTTCGCCCTTTGCCGTAGGCGAACGAATAAATGATAACTTCGAACAATTGATATTCGGCAAAGGATACGATCATACCTATATATTAAATAAGGAAGAAAAAGAACTTTCATTCTGCGCCCGTTGTGTATCGCCTAAAAGCGGAATCGTGATGGAATGTTACACTACCGAACCAGGTGTACAATTCTATACAGGCAATTGGATGACAGGTAATTTCGAAGGAAAAAACGGGCAACGCTATCCAGCCAGATCAGCTCTTTGTCTGGAAACACAGCATTTCCCCGATAGTCCGAACAAACCAGACTATCCTACAACTGTATTACGTCCCGAAAATCTTTTTTCAAGCCGTACTACTTATCGGTTTTCAACAGACATGAACATTTAAATCAAATTATAACTCAAAAAGTATTTTAAATTATGAACTCGACACAACAAAAAAATTACACGCTACCGATTATCATGATGATTCTGCTATTCGGTATGATTTCGTTTGTCACTAACCTGGCAGCGCCAATGGGTGTTGTATTGAAAAATCAATTTGGTGTTTCCAACTCTCTGGGAATGCTGGGAAATTTCATGAATTTTCTAGCATACGCCGTTATGGGTATTCCTTCCGGCAAATTATTACAAAAAATAGGATATAAACAGACGGCATTAATCGCTATCGTTGTTGGTTTTACAGGCGTAGGCGTACAATTTCTTTCAGGAATAGCCGGAAGTTTTTATATTTATCTTTTGGGCGCATTTATTGCCGGATTTTCAATGTGTATGCTGAATGCGGTTGTCAATCCTATGCTTAACACATTAGGTGGCGCTGGTAAAAAAGGAAATACCCTGATACAAATTGGAGGTTCGTTCAATTCACTTATGGGTACGTTAGTGCCGTTATTAGTGGGTATATTGGTAGGGAATGTGGCAAAAGCATCCATACCCGACGTTAATCCGGTATTGTTCATCGCCTTAGGAATATTCGCCTTAGTAGGATTGGTGTTATTCTTTGTAAATATACCGGAACCCGAATCTACAATTAACAGGGTTGCAAAAGGTGAGAAGTCCAAACATTCTCCATGGGCTTTCCGTCATTTCGTCTTTGGCGCTATAGCTATTTTTGTATATGTTGGCGTTGAAGTTGGTGTACCGGGTACGGCGAATCTTTATATGACGTCATTTACAATTGAAGGAGCTCGTTCAACAGTAGCCGAATATAGCAAGCAGCAGTCGGATGCTTCTTATCTTTCACAACTAAAAGCTGAAGATGAAGCAAACAAAGATAACAAAACGTATATATCTAAAATTGTTAGTCTTAACACAAATGAAAGTGCTCAGAAAATAGTTGACGGAGAAACCAAACCCGGATTGGGTATCGCAGCCGGTATTGCGGGAGGCGTTGTTGGTTTTTACTGGCTTTTAATGCTTATCGGACGTCTTATCGGAGCTGCCGTTGGTTCGAAAATATCAAGTAAATCAATGCTTATCGTTGCATCCGGATTAGGACTAATATTAGTGTTAGCAGCTATTCTTTTACCTGTAACGATGAAAATATCCATGCCTGCATTCGATACAAGTGGCGGCACATTATCGGCCGGATTTGTAGAAGTGCCTGTAACTTTCTTTTTCCTTGCATTAGTGGGGATATGCACATCTGTTATGTGGGGTGGCATTTTTAATCTGGCGGTTGAAGGTTTGGGCAAATATGTGGCCGAAGCATCCGGAATATTTATGATGCTTGTTGTCGGCGGAGGTATTATTCCTTATGTTCAGAATATAATTGCCGACATGGCGGGCTTTATGACAAGTTACTGGTTGTTATTCATATGCCTGGCGTACTTGTTATACTATGCTTTGATAGGAAGCAAGAACGTAAACAAAGATATTCCCGTTGACTAATATTGAATAAGGAATTATCATGAATGTAGAAAAAGTAAGAACAGGATTTGCCGAACATTTTGATGGCGCTACCGGGTCGGTGTATGCATCGCCCGGACGCATTAATCTGATTGGCGAACATACCGACTATAATGGAGGCTTTGTATTCCCCGGCGCTATAGACAAGGGAATGGTTGCCGAAATAAAACTGAACGGTACGGATAAAGTCCGCGCCGTAGCGCTCGACTTAAATGAGACAGCCGAGTTCGGGTTAAATGAAAATGACCTGCCTGAACAAGGATGGGCAAAATATATATTCGGCGTATGTCGTGAGATAATAAAACGAGGCGGAAAGATATCCGGATTTGATACGGCTTTCTCCGGTGATGTTCCATTGGGAGCCGGGATGTCATCATCTGCCGCCCTCGAAAGCGTCTATGCTTTTGCTTTAAATGATTTATTCTCCCTTGGCATCGACAAATTTGAACTGGCTAAAATAGGACAAGCTACCGAACACAATTATGTAGGCGTAATGTGTGGTATCATGGATCAGTTTGCCTCTATCTTCGGTAAAGAAGGAAGTTTGATGCTTCTTGATTGCCGCTCGCTGGAACATAAATATTTCCCGTTTAGTCCGGTGGGTTACAAGCTCGTATTGCTTGATTCCGTTGTAAAACATGAATTGGCAGACTCGGCTTATAACAAGCGCCGCCAATCTTGTGAAAGAGTTGCAGCAACGATCCGCAAAAAGCATCCTGAAGTGGAATTTCTGCGTGATGCCACGATGGAGATGCTGAACGAGGTAAAAGACGAGGTGAGTGAAGAAGATTACATGCGTGCCGAATATGTAATAGAAGAAGTACAACGTGTAATGGATGTATGCGCCGCACTGGAAAAAGGCGATTACGAAACTGTAGGCGACCGCATGTACAAAACGCATCACGGCATGAGCAAACTGTACGAAGTGAGTTGTGAAGAGCTAGATTTCCTGAACGGCATTGCCCGGAAATGTGGTGTTACCGGTTCACGCGTAATGGGTGGCGGTTTCGGCGGTTGTATCATCAATCTGGTTAAGGAAGAATTGTACGATGATTTTGTAAAAGAAGCTTTCCGCGCTTATAAAGATAAATTCGGGCATGAACCGAAATTATATGAAGTAGTAATCAGTGACGGAGCTCGTAAACTCCATTGATAATAAACTAAAAGAGAAAGTATGTCAGCCGCCTTTTATCAAAATGAGGTAAAGTTTTTTGTTGCAGTAGACTGTATTATACTTGGGTTTAACAATAAGGAATTGAATGTTCTGCTTCATAAACGTAAGTTCGAACCTTTAAAGGGAGAATGGTCGCTTATGGGAGGCTTTGTTAAGTCCGGGGAAAATATCAACGAAGCTGCTTCGCACGTGCTGACTGAATGTACAGGAATAGACAATCTGTTCATGGAACAAGTAGGCGCTTATGGAGATGTAACCCGCGATCTGGGAGAGCGGGTTATCTCCATCGCTTACTATGCTTTGGTAAATATAAATGATTTTAATATAGATTTATTGGAGCAGTATGATGCCAAATGGACCAAACTAAGCGATCTTCCCGAACTAATTTTCGACCATAAACAAATGCTCCACGACACACTGTCAAGACTAAAACGTAAAGCAGCCACCCGTCCGGTAGGTTTTAACCTCTTACCTGAGAAATTCACCCTCCCTCAACTACAAACCTTGTACGAAGCCATTTACCAGTCCCCGTTAGACAAACGTAACTTCCGCAAGAAACTCCACGCAATGGATATTTTGGAAAAACTCAACGAAAAAGACAAGAAAAGTTCTAAACGAGGCGCTTTTTACTATATGTTTAATAAAGAAAAATACGACAGACTACTCGACGACGGCTTCTATTTCTCTCTCTGACTACAACGAGGTTTATTAATTCATGTTGCATAACATAGGCTTTCTTATGGGTTGACGGAAATAACGTGTTAATTTCACACCAAATTAGAAGTGCTGGATAAACACTTATTGATAAACCAATAATGAAAGAACTAAAAAACAATGTATGCAAAGCTAACCTGGATTTGGTAAGGCATGGCCTCGTTATCTTTACTTGGGGAAACGTAAGCGCTATTAACCGTGAGAAAGGGTTCGTTGTTATAAAACCTTCAGGAGTTTCTTATGAAACAATAAAGGCAGACGACATGGTTGTAGTAGACCTTGAGGGGAACATTATTGAGGGAAACCTGAAGCCGTCTTCCGATACGCCAACCCATCTGGTACTCTACAAAGCTTTCCCTGAAGTCGGCGGTATCGTACATACACACTCCACATATGCTACTTCATGGGCTCAGGCCGGATGTGATATTCCCAATATCGGGACTACGCATGCGGACTATTTCAGCCATGCTATTCCTTGTACGCGTGCCATGACGCAACAAGAAATAGAAGGCGAATATGAAAAAGAGACAGGGCATGTGATTGCAGAGCGGTTTACCGGACTTAATCCGGTACATATACCTGGCGTATTGGTAGGGAATCATGGCCCTTTTGCCTGGGGAAAAGATGCTGACGACGCTGTACATAATGCTGTGGTAATGGAACAGATTGCGAAGATGGCTTATATCTCTTATGGCATTAACCCAAATCTTTCCATGAATAAAGACCTGATAAAAAAACACTTTTCCCGTAAACATGGCGCTAACGCTTACTACGGACAATAAAAACAAGTAACGCAATGACAGAACAGACAAGAATGAATTTTAAAGAGTTGGAAGTATGGTTCGTTACAGGGGCCCAACTCTTGTATGGAGGTGATGCGGTGGTTAAAGTAGACGCTCACTCAAATGAAATGGTTAAAGGATTAAACGAATCGGGAAAACTGCCTGTTAAGGTGGTTTATAAGGGGACGGTAAATTCCGGTGTTGAAATTGCCGATGTATTTCGTGCTGCTACTAATGAGGAGAAATGTATTGGCGTTATAACCTGGATGCATACATTCTCTCCTGCTAAAATGTGGATCCATGGGCTAAAAGACTATAAGAAGCCACTGCTTCACCTTCATACACAGTTCAACAAACAAATTCCATGGAGTGAAATAGACATGGACTTTATGAATCTGAACCAAAGCGCTCATGGCGACCGGGAATTTGGATATATTCTTAGCCGGATGCGTAAGAACCGTAAAGTGGTAGCAGGCCATTGGAGCGACTCAAACGTTCAAGACCGGATCGCTGTATGGATGCGCGTAGCGGCAGCATGGGCAGACGCGCAAGATATGCGTATTATTCGTTTTGGCGACCAAATGAACAATGTAGCTGTAACAGACGGTGATAAAGTGGAAGCCGAACTCCGTCTCGGTTACCATGTGGATTATTTCCCGATAGGCGATTTGGTAGCTTATCAAGATAAAGTATCAGAGACTGATATCGACGATATGGTTGCTACTTACGAAAAGGAATATGCCATAGCCGATAGCTGTAAGAAAGGAAACGCTAATCATAATCAAGTACGTGAAGCTGCTCGCGAAGAGATAGCTTTACGCCGTTTTCTGAAAGAGAAAAACGCAAAGGCGTTCACAACTAACTTCGATGCGTTGCATGGGTTAAACCAATTGCCAGGCTTGGCTTGCCAACGTTTAATGGCTGAAGGTTACGGATTCGGCGCCGAAGGCGATTGGAAAACGGCTGCCCTTTGCCGCACCTTTTGGGTCATGAGCCAGGGACTTCCGGGAGGCTGCTCGTTCCTTGAAGATTATACCTATCATTTCGATGGGGAGAAGAGCGCTATTCTTCAAGCACATATGCTGGAAGTTTGTCCGTTGATTGCCGGTGAGAAACCGCGTCTTGACGTTTTCCCATTGGGTATTGGCGGAAAGGCCGACCCTGCCCGTTTGATTTTTACAGCGCATGAAGGTTCGGGCGTGGCTGCCACGATTGTGGATATGGGTAACCGGTTCCGTATGATTGTCAACGACGTAAAGGTTATCAAACAACCGGCTCCTATGCCAAAGCTTCCGGTTGCCAGCGCTTTATGGATTCCACAACCTACTCTCGAAATCGGAGCTTCCGCCTGGATACTGGCAGGGGGAACGCATCATACGGCATTCTCCTATGCACTCACCAGCGAATATATGGAAGACTATTCAGATATGGCAGACATTGAACTGATTTGCATCAATAAAAATACGACAATTGGCGAGTTCAAGAAAGAACTACGGTATAATGATCTTTATTATATGTTGAACCGTGCATTACAGGCCTATTCATGAATGACAAATTTGTAATCGGTTTAGACTTTGGAACCGACTCTTGCCGGGCCGTCGTTATTAATGCTTTCACAGGTGGAGAGATTGCATCGGCAGTGAGCGATTATCCTCGTTGGAAGACAGGTAGGTATTGTGATGAAAAGGCAAACCGTTACCGTCAGCATCCGCTCGATTATATAGATGCATTGGTATCTACCCTGAAGGAAGCGTTGTCGGCATGTCCGGAAGATACAGCCGGAAAGGTAGTTGGTATGGCTTTTGATACCACCGGAAGTACGCCTGTACTTACAGATAAAGAAGGAACTCCTTTAGCGCTGCTTCCAGAGTTCGCTGAGAACCCTAATGCTATGTTTGTCCTTTGGAAAGATCATACCGCCGTAAAGGAAGCGGCCGAAATTAATGAATTGGCAAGCTGTTGGGAGATTGATTACACAGCCTATGAAGGCGGTATCTATTCTTCGGAATGGGTATGGGCTAAAATGGCGCATGTGCTTCGTCAAGATGAACGTATCCGTAAAGCGGCTTATGCATGGATTGAACATTGCGACTGGATGCCGGCCCTACTTACCGGCAAGACGAAACCGGAAGATGTCTGCCGTAGCCGTTGTGCAGCCGGCCATAAAGCCATGTGGCTCGAAAAATGGGGAGGATTGCCTTCCGAGGCGTTCCTTACCACCGTAGAACCACTATTAGCCGGTTTCCGCGATCATCTTTTTGAAAAGACCTATACCAGTGATACGTCCGTAGGGTATCTTACCGATGAATGGGCTTCACGTCTTGGATTAACAACGAATGTAGCCGTAGCTGTAGGCGCTTTCGATTGCCACATGGGCGCCGTAGGTGCAGAAATCACGCCACATACATTCGTACGTGTAATCGGAACATCCACTTGTGATATAATGGTTGCCTCTTACGACGAAATAGAGAATAAGCTAATTCCGGGTATTTGCGGGCAGGTAGATGGATCTGTTATTCCGGGTATGGTAGGCCTCGAAGCCGGACAATCCGGGTTTGGAGATATTTATGCTTGGTTCAAACGTGTACTTTCGTGGCCGATTGAAAATATTCTCAGTCAAAGTATCTTGGTAGATAAAGAGAGCAAAGAAAAGCTTATAAAGGAAATGAACGATAAACTCATCCCGTTACTTTCCGAAGCAGCAGCCAAAGTCCCGATAACTGAAAGTACAATTCTTGCTGTCGACTGGATGAACGGACGGCGTACGCCCGACGCAAGCCAACTGGTTAAAGGGACGATTTCCGGGCTAAACTTAGGCAGTTCGGCTCCGCTTATTTTCCGGGCATTGGTAGAAGCCACGGCATACGGTTCGAAAGCAATTGTAGACCGTTTCCTGGCTAATGGTATTAAGATTGATAGTGTGACAGGTATTGGCGGTATTTCGCTCAAATCGCCGTTCGTGATGCAAGTAATGGCAGATGTATTGGGGATGCCTATTAAAGTAGCCAAGTCTGAACAGGCTTGCGCCTTTGGGGCTTCTATGTTTGCTGCTGTAGCTGCCGGTATATATAATAAGGTGGAAGAGGCGCAGCAAAAGATGGGGCAAGGCTTCGCCAAAGAATATAATCCGAACCCTGGCAATCACGAAGCCTATCGCCTCCTGTATGAAAAATACCAACGGCTGGGCGCATTTACCGAACATGAGTTATAAATGAATGTTCAACGATTCACCTTAAATAACTATCTTTGCCTCGGAACTGAAAAAATAAATTTTAAAATGAACAACGTTAATGTAATGAATAAAGCGGCCGACAATATCCGTATCCTGGCTGCATCTATGGTAGAAAAAGCTAACTCCGGCCATCCGGGAGGCGCTATGGGTGGCGCCGACTTTATAAATGTGTTGTTTTCGGAGTTCTTGGTTTTCGACCCTCATCATCCTGAATGGGAAGGTAGAGACCGGTATTTTCAGGATCCCGGACATATGTCTGCTATGCTTTATGCCGCTCTTTCCTTTTATGGCAAATATACCATGCAGGAGCTTTCCGAATTTCGCCAGTGGGGAAGTCCTACGCCCGGACATCCGGAAAGAGACCTGAAACGCGGCATTGAAAATACCTCAGGACCTTTGGGACAGGGGCATACTTTTGCCGTGGGCGCGGCTATGGCAGCCAAATTCCTTAAAGCCCGTTTAGGCAAACAGATGAATCAAACCATTTATGCCTATATTTCCGACGGGGGTATTCAGGAAGAGATTTCTCAGGGAGCAGGACGCATAGCCGGTTTATTGGGACTCGATAACCTGATTATGTTCTACGATTCCAACAACATACAACTATCCACCAAAGTAGAGGAAGTAACGAAAGAAGAGGTTGCTAAAAAATACGAAGCATGGGGTTGGAAAGTAATTACTATAAACGGAAATGACGTAAACGAAATACGTGCTGCTCTTAAAGAAGCAAAAGCGGAATCCGACAGGCCAACCCTTATTATCGGCCATACGATTATGGGTAAGGGAGCTGTGGCTGCTGATAAAAGCTCGTTCGAGAATAAAGTATCTACCCATGGGCAACCTTTATCCGATGCCGGAGCCTCTTTTGAAGAAACAGTCAAAACATTAGGAGGAGACCCAACCCATCCTTTCCGGATATTCCCTGAAGTAGCAGATATGCATGCTAAGCGAATAAAGGAACTGGAAGGTATCGTTGCGGAAAAACAAGCTGAAAAAGAAACTTGGGCGAAAGCAAACCCCGAACTGGCTGTCAAGATGAATAAATGGTTCTCCGGAGCAGCTCCTGATATAGATTGGAAAGCAATCGAACAGAAACCGGGACAGGCTACACGCGCCGCATCGGCAACGGTACTAGGCATCTTGGCTACGCAAGTAGAAAATATGGTCTGTGCTTCTGCCGACCTTTCCAATTCGGACAAGACGGATGGCTTCCTGAAAAAAACGCATGCCTTTAAAAAAGATGACTTTAGTGGTGCTTTCTTTCAGGCCGGTGTATCGGAACTGACTATGGCAGCCATCTGTATCGGCATGGCATTACATGGTGGCGTTATTGCTGCTTGCGGAACATTCTTTGTATTCTCCGATTATATGAAACCTGCTATACGTATGGCTGCGTTGATGGAACTTCCTGTTAAGTTTATCTGGACGCACGACGCTTTCCGTGTTGGAGAAGACGGCCCTACTCATGAGCCGGTTGAACAGGAAGCACAGATACGCCTGCTGGAAAAGCTAAAGAACCATAAAGGGCATAATTCTATGTTAGTACTCCGTCCGGCAGATGTTGAAGAAGCTACCGTCTCCTGGAAGATGGCTATGGAAAATACAAGTACGCCAACCGGTTTAATCTTTTCACGTCAGAATATAGCGAACTTACCGTCGAAAGCGAATCGTTATGATGAAGCTCTTCAGGCAGAAAAGGGAGCCTATATTGTAGATAGCGACAATAACCCGGACGTAGTGCTGGTAGCTTCAGGCTCTGAGGTTTCCACCCTTGTGGAAGGCGCTGCCTTGTTGCGTGCCGACGGCATGAAGGTTCGTATTGTGTCTGTTCCTTCGGAAGGCTTGTTCCGTAATCAATCAAAGGCATATCAGGAATCGATTATTCCTCCCGGAAGTAAAATTTTCGGATTAACAGCCGGTTTACCGGTTACGTTGCAAGGATTGGTGGGCGATAGCGGTAAAGTATGGGGACTGGAATCGTTTGGATTCTCTGCTCCTTATAAAGTGCTCGACGAGAAACTTGGCTTTACCGGTCAAAATGTTTACAAACAAGTAAAAGACTATCTGGCTTAACAAACCTCTCTAAACAAGGGGTATCATGAAAAACACAACAAATGCAAACATTAGATTTTATTGTCATTGGGCTGTTTGCCGCTGCCCTCATCGGGATAATTGTATGGGTGCTTAAACAAAAGCAAGACAGTTCTGCTGATTATTTCCTCGGAGGGCGTGATGCTACCTGGATAGCGATTGGCGCCTCTATATTCGCATCAAATATTGGTTCCGAACACTTGATAGGCCTAGCCGGGGCAGGCGCTTCAAGTGGTATGGCTATGGCACACTGGGAAATTCAAGGTTGGATGATTTTGATTCTCGGTTGGGTGTTTGTTCCTTTTTATTCCCGGAGTATGGTGTATACAATGCCCGAATTTCTCGAACGGCGTTACAACAAACAGTCGCGTACCATTTTATCCATTATCTCCCTTGTCAGTTATGTACTCACCAAAGTAGCCGTTACCGTTTATGCCGGCGGACTGGTATTCCAGCAGGCATTCGGCATTGAAGAACTCTGGGGAATTGACTTTTTCTGGATTGCCGCTATCGGATTAGTATTGCTAACAGCTCTTTATACGATTGTAGGCGGTATGAAATCAGTGTTATATACCTCTGTACTTCAAACGCCGATTCTTCTTTTGGGTTCACTTATTATCCTCATTCTTGGTTTGAAAGAATTAGGAGGATGGGATGAAATGATTCGTATTTGCGGAGGTGTAACTGTAAACGAATATGGCGATACGATGAACAATCTGATCCGTAGTAATAAAGACCCCAACTTCCCATGGCTGGGCGCTTTAATTGGTTCGTCTATCATTGGTTTCTGGTATTGGTGTACCGACCAATATATTGTACAACGCGTATTATCAGGAAAAAATGAGCGGGAGGCCCGTCGGGGAACCATCCTCGGCGCTTATCTGAAACTATTACCGGTATTTTTATTCCTGATACCAGGCATGATTGCATTTGCGCTACATCAAAAAACATTGCCGGACGGCGGATTCCTTCCTTTACTTGCCAATGGTGTGCATAATGCCGATGCCGCTTTTCCCACATTAGTCTCCAAATTACTCCCGGCTGGTGTAAAAGGTGTATATAATAATTGAAAAAGGGTCCAACTTCTACATGAAAAGTATACCATTCAGGAAGGCTTTTCAAAGAACGTAAAAGAGTTATATTTTCATCTCTTTGGATAATATTTTTTCAGTTTCTTTAACACGATAAGATTGTCCATTCATATTAATTAGATGTGCTTTATGGGTGAGTCTGTCTACCATTGCTGCTACCAATACTTTATCCTTAACTATTTCTCCCCA
>JAISDJ010000151.1 GCA_031264865.1 Tannerellaceae bacterium
AACATGTGTTTTTTGAGGCTCACAAATGTTCATTTTTCGTCAAAATCCGGGAGAAAAATGTTTATGCCGCCTCCCGTTCGCCTTGCCTTTACTTAGTCACAGAACATCGCAATTGGCTCCTAATCATTTCTTAGATTGACAAAGTAAAATATTGGTTATCGAACCATGCCTTAAGTTATTATTTGCCTTGACTTTCGTCCGCCGGGCATTCGGCGGAAGACTTCTTCTTATCGCCTCCGGCTTGAAAAATGATGATCAAGCCGACCATGCAAAGCAAAACGCCGAGCAATTGTATTAAAGAAACTGTCTCCCTGAACAGCAAAAAGCCCACGGCCAACATGCTCACAGCCAGTAGAATATTACACACCATTCCCCCGAGACTGATGTTCCAACCCGCCCTATAGAGGAAAATATAACCGCTTTCCAAGCCGATCGAACCGAGGGCAAATGTCGCCACGGCCCAATTTACCTGTGACAATTCGGCGCTGACCGAACCTGTCGGGTTCAGTATTATAAACAATAGGAAATAAAAAACCGCCAAAATCGAATAGATAATGGTAATACCGGCATAAGCGTTCAAATCTTCGCGAATCGACTTTGCGCTGACGTCGTATATGACGTTCGATACGACAATAATTATTATCGGTAAAAAAAACAAAAACACAATGATCCCTCCCGGCCCGTCCGCCGTCAAAAATAATCGTGAGTTATCAATACAAAACCGATCAAGCACAGCAATATGCCGGCTACATGTTTTTTGTTTATGATTTCATGATAAAACCCGAGACCGACAAAAATAAGCGATACGGCAATCAGGATATTGCAAACCAATGATGCGAAACTGATTTCCCAACCCGCCCTGAATGCAAGAACATATCCAAAATCAAGACCGGTGCAGCCGAGGGCAAGCGAAAAAGTCGCCTTGTTTATTTTTTTAAGTTCTTTCAAGAAATCCTTGTTCTCGCTCGTCAAAAAAAACAGAATCACGGAAATAAGAGCCGCCGCCGTATAATAGAATGCCATTCCGGCCTGCGCGTTTATCCCTTCCGGAAAGGACTTCGCCGAAATATCATACAATATATTCGACAGGACAATAAACGCCACCGGGAAATAATACAAAAAACGTTTCAAAATATATCCCCTATTCTCTATATGATTGAGTTTGTCTCGCTTAACAGTGTAACTATCCTGTCACTGTCTTAAAGACCTGATCCCTTCGCAATGCAATGCAGGAGCATCACTTATTTTATCGCTCTTTACGACATTTCGAAACATACGAACGTTCTGCATTTTTCTTACAAAATCATGCTAATTTTAACTTGCGGGATTTTCTCTTAAAATGTGTTCCAATTGAATTTGATCACATTTTCCGTACCGGCTAATTATAAGAGCTTTAACCAAAGCTTCTCCTTTTAATGCCATTTCCTCGAATTCTTGATTCGGATCAGACAATATGGTGATGGCTCCTCCTGCGCCTATAGTTGCTTCTTCCGGCGACATTATAATCGTTCTTATTACAATATTTAAATCTATAGTTCCATTTATGCCCATAAATCCTATCGCGCCCGAATATACGCCTCGAGCTTCTGTTTCCAATTCATCAATAAATTTCATTGTCCTTAGCTTTGGTGCTCCTGTCATTGATCCTCCGGGAAATGCCGCTTTTATACAATCAATACATGTTAAATCATTTCGTAACGACCCTCGAATCGTTGTTACTAATTGATGTACTGTTTCATATGATTCAACGGACATTAGATTGGGCACATGAACACTGCCAACATCACATACTAATCCCAAATCGTTACGTAAAAGATCTACAATCATAAGGTTTTCCGCTCGCTCTTTTTCATTAGTTCTTAAATATTCTGCTAAACGAATATCCTCCTCAATATCGGTTCCTCGCGCTATTGTACCTTTAATGGGCTTTGCTTCAACAATTCTGTTTTTGTCAATTTTCAAGAAACGTTCAGGAGACGAACATAAAATGCTAAACTCAGGAAACTTAAAAAAGGCCGAATACGGGGCAGGATTAATACTTCGAAGAATTCTATATGTCAAAAAAGGATCAAACTGCTCTTGCACGCAAATCTTATTGGTCAAACATATTTCATAAGTTTCTCCATTAAAAATATATTTTTGACATTCTTTTATTGTATCAATGTATTTGGAATATTTTTGAGATAATTTAATATTTAGTGAAGGTACGCTTTCTATATCTTCTATCACTAACGGCGGAAGTTCGGAGATATTTTTTAATTTATTTTCTACAGTTCCAAACCAATCATTTGCTAATTCCTTTTTGTCAATTGGAACAATGCTTACCAGATAAATACATCGTTCTTCATGATCAAATGCAATGATTCGATCAGCAAAAATAAATATCGCGTCAGGTTGCGAAGAATTATGAAATGGTTGTGTGCCGCAATCTGCTTTTAATTCGTATCCTAAATACCCTACAAAACCACCGTTAAAGTCAAAAGGCAACTCTGGAGATTGTTGATTCATTTTTAATAACTCATGATCAAGATATTCAAAAATACTTTCATTAATCTCTGTTTTTCCGTTTGCATCGAGACATTGTATCTGTTTATTTTTCATATCGTAATATATTGTTTTAGTCATGGGGCCATCATTTGTTCCCATAAATGAAAACCTTGATAGCTTAGAGTCCACACGACTACTATCCAACCAAAAGGCATAAGCTTCATTGGCAAATAGATGATAAAACACTCTTTCAGTATCATAAAAAATTGGTACCTTGCGAGCTGCGACTTGCACTTTTTGCGGATTTACCATTGTATTATAATTTACTTTACGAGGAACTATAGAATAATCCGGTATCTCCCACATAACAAAGCCCTCCTTGAAAATATTAGTGTCTTTTGGATTTTTTTATAACTTGTCATTATTATTGTCACTTTGTGAATTGGCGCTAAATTGCCTGTTTTAGCAAATTAACTTATTTTTGTTAAATATGCAAAATTTTTAAGAATTTGCTTTCCAAATTCGGTACATATAGATTCGGGATGAAATTGAACACCCCATATTGGCCGTTCAAAATGCCGCAACCCCATGATAATACCATCTTCGGTCCATGCAATTTTTTCTAAACATTCAGGTAAGTCATCTTTAATAATGAGAGAATGGTACCGGACAACTTCAAATCCTTGCGGAATTCCCTTAAACAAACCATCCTCATTATGCAATACTTTACTCAGTCGACCATGCATAATCTCTGGTGCATGAACAACCTGTGCACCATATACGTGCCCAAATCCCTGATGTCCTAAACAAACACCCAATATTGGTACATCTGCATTACGTAAAACCTCATAACAAACGCCGAAATCATTTTTATTTAATGGAGTTCCTGGCCCTGGTGAAATTACTATGTTATCAAACATAATATTTGATATATCGGGCCATGAATATTGATCATTTCTTATTACAATTGGCAACTCTTCGTTCACTGCAGCTATAATTTGATAAAGATTGAAAGTAAACGAATCATAGTTATCAATAATTAAAGTTTTCAAAAGCCCTATCTCCCTTATCTTTTTATTTCTGATATGGAAAATTTGCCATGTTTGTGGAGTTAGCAACAATAATATTAAGAACTGCTAAATTTTATCTATGGATATAAGAATGCCGTTATAATAACAACCGTCACAGATAGTCGTTTGCACAATTATGATAGAAATTGTATATCAATGCTATTGCCAAGTATTTATTTTTCGATTTTTCTTTTTCAAAATAGTAATATCTGGTGAACAGGAATCCTGTTCACCAGTACAAATCAATTTAATTAAAATGCCTATTGTAAACGATTCCCATAGAGACATTGAGTATTTCGATCGCTTCCTTAATGTGGGCTTCTGTAATATTGAGGGGCGGTTCTATTCGTATAGTTCTTGCATTAATTAAGCTTCCAGAAAGAAGCAATCTCCTGTTGAAAGCTTCATGAACAACCTCGTATCCTTTGTCCCCATCACAAAATTCCATAGCCAACATAAGTCCGCGACCGCGAAAATCAACGAATAGTTTTGGATATTTTTTCAAAAGAACACCCATTCCCTCTTTGAAAATCTTTTCACCTTTCTGGGCTTTTCCGCAAAGATCTTCGCTCAAAATAACATTGAATGCGGCTATGCCCGCTGCGGTTGCAATTGGATTGCCACCTGTAGTCGTACTGTGAAGCAACGGATCAGGGAACATACCACGGAAAGCCCTTTCTGTGCAAACGCAAGCGGAAAGCGGAATTACGGAGCCTGAAATAGACTTGCCAAGACAAAGTATATCTGGAGCAACGTCGCTGTAATCGGTCGCAAACAGATAACCAGTGCGTCCCATGCCGACCTGTATTTCATCTGCTACCATCATGATGTCATATTTTATGCAAATTTCCCTGATTCCAGGAATAAAATCATCGGGAGGTACAATGACGCCGCCTTCCCCTTGAATAGGTTCGTAAATTATGGCCGCTGGTAGTTCTCCTACATATTCCATTATATCGATCAGTTTTTTTAGGTATTCCAGATCGCCAAATGGCGCGTGTCTCGTGCCCTGCAGTAGCGGAAGGAATGGTTCTCTATAGTGAGCTTTAGAAGTCATGGAAAGTGCACCCATCGTTTTTCCATGAAAATCACCTTTGAATGCGACATAGTAATGACGGCCTGTCGCGAGGGTAGCCATCTTGAGTCCGCTCTCCATGGCTTCTGTACCCGACGACGTAAAAAAAGTGTATTGCAAATCTCCAGGAGTGACATCCGCTATAATTCTGGCAAGCAAACCTCTATTGGCATCAATGAGTTCGGCACTGGATAAGGGTTGCTTTTCGAGCTGATTCATAACATTTTTAACGATGATTGGATGTCTGTGTCCACAATTGAACGAACCGAAACCTCCAAGACAGTCTATATATTCTTTCCCATGCAAGTCAGTAAAAGTATCGCCATTCGCCATCCATTCCATAGCCATCTCATCGTCACCAGCGGATTTTCTGTATTCCAAGAACCCAGGGTTAATGTGATTGTTGAAGTTGTGCCTAGTTTCATTGATGAAAAATTCTTTTTCTTTGGCAGTCATTTCTTTCTGAGCAGTTGTCCTCATCGCATATTCTGTGTACTTCAGTACTTCGTCAAAATTTTTTCTTGGCATTTTTATTTCTCCCATATAAAAAATAGCAAGGGCATCCTTCGATACCGACTAATAACTTCCTGTCTTGTATAACTATGCATGAACTACAAATAATCGTAGAGCGATGTTAAATACGTTCCCTTTGTCCTATGCTTCGGGGATGATACAATAATCACGAAATCGTGGATTCGCCCACCGCCTTGTAACGCGTTGGAAGCATTTCGCTCTACGGCAGCGGAAATTTCAAATCGGACGATTTCGCGTTCGGCAACATCTCAAACAAGAACTCCATATAGCGAAATATTGCAATCCGTTGTCTTTGACGATATCCATAGTCAAATACAACACGGGGCTACTATATATACAGAGTGTATATTACCCTGCTTTTTGTTTATGTTCTCAAGCACATAACCGAAAGAAGCGGTGATTATGTACTGCTGCGGAATTAATATCACTTGGCGCAAACATGGCCTGATCAATATTATTTTTGCATCCTAACCAAGGAACAAGATATGCGATTTATACTATCAATGTCCAATGGCCCGTTTTATCTCGACTAAAACATATCACGGGATTGGTTAGTTATCCCAATATTCGATTGTTAAAATTCGGTTTTATTACATAATAAGTTTTTCAATACCAATAAAATAAATTTAGCATTAATTTCCCATAACTTCTGTTTCTAAACGACATGCCTCATCAATAATAAGCGTATATAGATTATCAATAAAATCGCCATTAATATTGAATTGTTTTCCTAACAGCCTGCATTTTCGCTTGACATCTTCGATTCTGCTTGGTTGCATCATGGATATTGCATGATCTTTCTTGTACTTTGCGACCTGTAAGCAAATAGAAAACCGATGTCCCAATAATCCAATCAATTGAGCATCTAAATCATTGATATTTTCTCTGAACAAATCTAATTCGTTCATTTTTTTCACCATTCCGCCGCGTAGCGGCGGCACAAATATTTCATGAGAGCATTTTACAATGCCGTCAATTGTGATAAAATATTCTTGAAACAGCGGCATACTACAGAGCACGGCGGGAGGAGTGCCGGCAAGCCGACAGACTTGACCCCGCATGCTTATATGTGCCGTCGCCCATTCAAGCACAAATAATTGGGGCATTGAGCCCGTATACTTATCTTTGTAAACAAAGACAAAAGTTTAAACGCTTGGGCGGCAGTCACTGCCGCTGTTTCATTTTTTGAAAGGAGACAATCTTTATGAAGATCGTCTATCCCATCTGCTGCGGCGTTGACGTGCATAAGAGAATAATCGTCGCAACCGTTGCGTCCACCGACAAGAACAACATCACATCCTACATCACCGAAACATTTTCCACCCTGAACCCGGACTTGGTTCGCTTTCGCGCATGGCTGTCGGATCATGACTGCCGACATGTCTGCATGGAATCCACCGGCAAGTATTGGATTCCGATTTTCAACATTCTCGAAGGTGACACCCATGTCGTCCTTACGCATCCCAAGTACGTAAGAGCGATCAAGGGTAAGAAAACCGACAAGAAAGACTCCAAGTGGATCGCCGATCTGTTTAAGCACGATCTTGTCAGATGCTCTTTCATCCCGCCCAAAGAAGTGAGGGCTATGCGTGAGCTTGCGAGATACAGATTCAAGCTTGTCGCCATGCGTTCTTCCGAAAAGAACAGATACCAAAACTGAATGACCGTATCGAATATCGCTCTCGCAAATGTGCTTTCCGATCCGTTCGGCAAAACCGCAACAGACATTATGCGGTACGTCCTTTCCTCGGCAGTGTTCAACGAAGAACACTGTAAAACGTTGATACAAAAATCGGCCAAGAAGAAAACCGAACTGATTATGGAAGCCGTAAACGGCTGCAATATCGAATCCGATCAACGTTTCAAGATGAATGAGGCCAAGGCCCATATGGATTATCTCGACATGACGATCCTCAAAACCGAAGCCGAGCTTTACACAAGGATGCAACCTCATTATGATTCTATCCTTCACGCCTCGTCGCTTCCCGGGGTTTCCGAGCTTTCGTCCGCCCTCATCTTTTCGGAAACGGGCTTCGACATGCAGGTGTTTGAATCGGCAAAGCACCTCGTTTCTTGGGCAGGGCTTGCTCCCGCGAACAACGAGAGTGCCGGGAAGAAGAAGTCGGTTCGTATCTCCAAAGCCGGCCTTTTTCTCAAGCCTCTGCTTATCCAATGCGCGCTTGCGGCAATTAAGGATAAGAAAGAGCCTTACTTTGCCGTAAAGTACACAAAGATCAAGAAACGGCGAGGACACAAGAAAGCGATAATTGCCGTCGCCCGTATGATGCTGACATGTATCTATAACATGATGTTGACCGGCGAAGTTTTCAATCCTTCGGATTACGAAGAAATGAATTCGCCGAAGCCCCAAAAGCAATACCTTACCGATGAATCGGCCATTGCGTATCTTGCCGCGCAAGGCTACGATGTTTCGGGATTGAAAAAAGCCGTGTGATGTTGTTTCTGTTTTCAAGGTTCAATTTCGGCCTTTTTGCAAAGGTCTTTTTGTTGTGCTTAAAAATGGCTGTTTATCCTGTGTTTGCTTCCATACTTTCCTCCTTAACTCATAAGACCTTTAATTAAATTATAAGCACACTTCCCTAAGTCATCTAAGTTATAGCCACCTTCTTGAATAAAGCATATAGGCATACCCGCTTTCTGTAAAATCTGTCCAACATCAAAATACATCTCGGGTTGAAACGTCCAATTCCCATGCGGATCTCCAGAGACAACATCATATCCAACTGATATTACCAACGCAGAACATCCATAATTTATTGCCCGCTTAATAAGGCTTTCTGTACTATAGAAATACTCTTCTGGCGCAGGTGGAACTGAAAATGATATAAATACTTGATGATCTACTTCGGAGTGAGTCTTTTTGTACGGGAAATTTTCAATCGTCGAGGCGTGGATTGATCCAAAGAACACTTCGGGAATATTCTTAAATATATCTGCAGAACCATTTCCAAAATGAAAATCAAGGTCGATTAGCCCTATACGATTGTGTCCGTTTTCCTTTAACACAAAAACCGCACCTGCAGCATTATTAAAATAACAGTAACCCCCCATCCATGCCGAACCTGCATGATGTCCTGGTGGCCGACTAAGTGCATATGAAAACTCCATTGGCTTTTTACAAATATGTTTAGCCGCTTGAACTGATGTGCAAAAAGCAGCTAAAGCGGTCTCGTAAATTCCCTTTATAAGAAAGGTTTCCGGATCCACTCCTGGTGCCGTGTATTCGATATTACATACTGCATCTGTTGCACTTAAAATTTTGCTTTGTGTTCGAATATACTCTATATATTTTTTGTTGTGACATTGTAACAGGATATGCATAACATCAGATTCGTTTTTTTCTGCATCAACCAAATTGCACCCATTAATTAATTCTATGCCTTTTTGTATTTCCCATATGCGTTCTTCGTTTTCATGACTAACAGTTACTGATTGCAATTTATCCAAAGTTTTTACTGCAGCGTTTGTAATATCTTTTTGTCTAAAAACCGTTACAAAAATCATATTCCGACTCACTTCCTCATACGCGGACCTAATTCCTTGAATCCCATTTTTTTATAAAAATTGTAAGTGTCTCTAAATTTCTCGAAATCCTTTTTTGGAAGACATACTTCCAGATTGTTCAAATTGTGTTCTCCGCAAAATTTTTTGACAATATCCATTAACTGTGTACCTATTGCAAAATTCCGATAATTAGGATGAACCCAAAGCTCTTGTATAAGGGCATACTGCCCCCCTACATGAATGGCCTCTTGAACCGATATTGTTATTATACCCACACAACTTTTTTTATCTCCAATAGTTTCAGCAATAAAAATAGCACCGGGAATGCTTTTAGCAATTAATCTATCAACTACATCATTAGATGATAACGGCAGTGTTGTTTTGGGAACATTTCTCAATTCTGCAACTAACAACCTTACAGCTTCCATAATTTGATCTGTATCCGATAGTTCCGCAATACGTATCTGCCATTTTTGATTAATAGCCATTTGAATAATCCTTCCGTTCGTTTTGCGAAATACATAAAGTGTTCACAGAATTTATGCGAAATTACTTCACCGCAAGTCCCCAATATATGTAAAAATATTTTGCGAATTTTGTTGGAAAATAATAATGTCAGGCTTGGAATATCTAAATGTTGCCTTCCAAGATGTCGATTATATATTCTATTTACAATCTTTTAGTCTTTCAATTACTTATCGTAGCGACAACAGTCTCTTCGTAACACTTTTTGCTGTTGACTTCATGTAAAAATTTCTCTAATTTCTTTAACTGGTACATTAGTGGAATATATTCAGCAGAATCTAAAGATTGTGGCCCATCACACAGAGCCTCTGATGGATTAGGGTGAACTTCCAACATCAAGCCATCCGCCCCGCTAACTAAAGCTGCCATCGCCATAGGAGATACCAATTCATGTTGTCCCGTTGCATGACTGGGATCGACAATTACGGGTAGATGGCTAAGTTTCTTTAAAACAGGTATACTGCTTAAATCCATAGTATAACGAGTGTACCTCTCAAAAGTGCGAATGCCCCGTTCACACAATATAACTTGTTGATTGCCTTCATATAAGATATATTCAGCTGCGAGTAACCATTCATCTAAGGTAGCGGCCATTCCTCTTTTTAATACAACTGGCTTAGTGGAACGTCCGACAGCTTTTAATAATGGAAAGTTTTGCATATTGCGAGATCCTACCTGCAATATATCCACATATTGTTCCACAACATGAACTGCGGTAGTTTCTATAACTTCAGTAATCACTTTCATACCTGTAACATCACGGACTTCCGCTAAATATTCTAACCCTTTCTCATTCAAGCCTTGAAAGTCATAAGGAGAAGTGCGAGGTTTAAAAGCACCGCCTCGAAAAATGTCGGCACCTCCTTGCATTACAATTCGAGCGGCAGCCAACAACTGTTCTCTTGATTCTATAGCACACGGCCCCGCAATAATTACCTTGGACTTGGCGCCAATAGTAATGTCACCTATATTAATTACAGTATCTTTCTCTTTGTACTCCCGAGAAAATTGCTTTAATTTTGCCATGCTATGAGCATCCCTTTCTGCAAAAGGCACAAAACGACACAAAACCGAATGTCTCTTATGTGGATAGCATCTCATGACAATGTAAACGAGGACACAGGCGTACTACAGAGCATAGGCACGCGAGGAACGCAGGTTTCACTGACCAAATATTTATGTATGCCAACAATTTTAAACAAGTGAAACACTTGATACAGTAAACTTATTTTTGTAAAAACATCACTCATTTTGGTGCAGAGCAACCAGTCACTGTATGTGTTCTCATATTTTTGATTATTTCAAGCCAAAACAGTGTTTTGCAGAATGTGCCACTTGTTGGGAATCTTACTTGTCCGCTGTTATTGCCGAAATAATCAAACACTGTATCAGTATATGCTTAATCGTTATCAATAACAGTAATCATACCACTGCTTAATCCAGACCAGATACCTCCGGCCTGTCGCCAAGCATCCAAACACTCAAGTACCGTGTTGTCTATAACCTCACCCGGGCAAATCAATGGTATTCCCGGTGGATAAGGAGTGATTGTTTCTCCGGCTATTTTACCTACAGACTCAATTAACGGTATTTTGCGCCCTTGAGAAAAAAAGGCTTGGCGTGGTGTTATGACTTGACGCGGAATAGGGAGTTCCAGTTCATTGATGTCACGGGAGCATAAACTTTTGTTGACATTACTCTCATATTCCGTTGCCAAAGCTCGCAGACCATTCACCAAAGCATCTGCCATGGGCCCAATGTCATCAGGACTAAGGATATACACCAAATAATGTAAATCGGCCATGTCTAAAACCATACGTTGGTGTTGTTGTAGCCATTTTTTGGCTTCAATTCCAGTAATACCTAAGCCGCTTACCTTAACAGCCAATCGCGTAGGATCATAAGCGCAAACCTCCGGTATCTGCAAAAACTCCTCGCCTGGAGCCCAAAGCCCCGGTATTGAGTTGATTATCTGCCGTAGACGATTTCCTAAAGCAGCAGTCTCTTGCCATATTTCCTGACTTTGTTGCAGTTGATATCGTGCTACATCCAAAGAAGCCAATAATAAATAAGATGGGCTAGTTGTCTCAACCAATCTCATTGCGCGTTTCACATTCGCTGTGGCAGCGCCCTGCTCTCGAAAATGTAACCAAGATGCTTGACCAAAAGCTCCCAACGTTTTATGGGCACCCATCACCGCAAAATCAGCACCGGCAACCAAGGCAGGCATAGGAAACTGCTCACCCACACAGAAATGCGAACCATGCGCCTCATCCACCATTACCTGTAATCCATATTGGTGAGCCAATTCTACCTGCCCAAGCAGGTCGCCTGTCATACCATAATAATTTGGATGCAACAGCATCAGTAAACCACCTGAACCTTGGTAATTCTTTAACGTCTGCTTTAAGTCGTCTGTCTGCAGTATACCTATTAAACCAAAGTCTGAATGCCAGCGTACCGGTAGATAAATAGGTGTTGCTCCGCTTAATACCAAACCATGTACCACGGATTGATGACAGTTTCTCGGCACAAAAACCATGTCACCTTCACGACAACACCCCATCAACACAGCCAAATTGCCTTGAGTCGATCCATTAACCAAAAAACGTACTTCAGCCGCCCCGAAAAAAGAGGCCGCTTCCTCCTCTGCCTTCAAAATGATTCCTTGTGGATCGTGGAGATTGTCCAACCCCGGCAATTCTGCCGCTCCATCCATGATAAATACTGAATCTCCGAGTAATTCACGCCAAGGTTCCCAAGCTGAACGTCCAAAATGATGACCTGGCATATGCCAACCAAAGTAGCCATGATTGGCATAATCCAACAATCCCTGTACCAATGGGGGCCATTCCCCGCCCATGCTTTCATTGTTATTCATCACCTTTTCTCCTAATATCATGCTCGCTAAGTCTTGTTGATATTGATCACCGCAACAGTATATTAGCTCAACTAACTTATCTTTATTTCTTACTCTGATATCTTTTGTATACATACCATCCTTGAATATATATGCATTCTAAGCTCTTTACTGTACTGTATTTTTTCCTGTATTTGCCTATATATGGGCACGTATACAATATAACAGATGCCATACCCGTGCTATTTATTAACCTTTATCACATTGATCAATGCTATTTACCCACGCTCAGAATAGGACTTAGTATAACGGCGAGTCATAAAAATCAATTGGTGCAACACTTAAAACATTTCCCTTAAAAGTTGAACCCCTTCCATAAATAATCCAAGTAGTCAGGACTTCTCCAATATATTTTCGCAGACGAAAGCGCTCCGGATAATTTTTAAAATAATTAATGGTTGTTATGCCAGCATCATATTTGCCTTCTAAAAGACCGTATCCAACAATTGGTTTGGCATTTTCGTAAATTAATTTCGCGTAATTTATTCCATCCAAATACCCTTCACATACTTTCACGAGACCTAATGTATGGGGAATTTTTATTTCTTCCCTTTCAAGTAAAACTATTTCTTGTGTAGGAAAGATGAACGTATCCACAACTCTTATTTCTGTAAAATATTTCTCTGTAACAAGATGTACTTTTGGATCGGCACTACATTGTACCAAGTAATCTGCCTCGTTTTCGTGGACAAGATCTATTCCGATCAGAAAATCTGAAACAAAAATTATTTCAGTTTCTTTAAAATTATAATGCTTTAGATAATGTTTCAAAGCATTATCATGGCAAGATCCTTCCGGGCCAAGAGTGACAAATTTCATAACAACCACCATTCTGCCACTTCGCCGCTACTGCTTGCGGCACAAATAGTGATGAAAACCCGCGCGCAGTTCTCGCTGGTTCTATATAATCGGAAGATGCAATGATATTGTCAAGAATAGTTTCAGTGAATTTGGCCGCGATTTTTGTTGACTTTGTCAAGGGAATTGTCAATAAGAGCTTATTGCGCTGTAACAAAAATTTCGCAAATTTATGCGAACACAATCACGCAGCGACACGTTTTTCTTGGCCGCCGCATCATTAAAAGGAAGCCGGACGCCAATCAGGGCCGTAT
>JAISDJ010000209.1 GCA_031264865.1 Tannerellaceae bacterium
AACTTTCTCCCGCAGCAACTGTTCCCGTTCTGCTTCTGTCCGGGGAATTGTAACGCCGTCTTCATGCCTGAACGCATAATCCTCAAAGTCCATTCGGGTTTCAATATTCCCGCAGATGAATTGCGAAGCGCAAAAATCGGGAACGGCAAAGCCATCCCGTTCCGCTTCTTTGGCGGTGATCGCCTCCAAAGGAACAGTTTCACTTGAAAGGACTTTCAGCTTGATTACGCAATCATCCCTGGCAGGAGAAAACGCGGTGAGCACTTCTCCCGCTTCTGCTTCCATTTTAGGCAGCCGTATTTCAGTAATAGAACCATTCCTTATGTTATCAAGGTAGGATTGAACTTCCGGTAATTGTATTTCCATGATATAGCCTCCGGATCGGTTGTATCATAGTCCAGCCAACTTGTAAAGAGAAAAAAACAAGGACAAAAAGTTTTACTTGATCAATATTCAGGAAAGGTTACCCACAATCGTCAGGGACCGCGGATAAAGGGTCCCTCCCTCATGTGGATAACACTCGGAAGGGAGAACCGGGAAAGCTAACGGGGTAGATCTACCCCGTTAGGAAGAATTGTTATTCGACCAGCAATAAAGCGAGTTACCCATAATAGCCTTGCAGACACCGCCTCCTCATGTGGATAACTCAAACCACCTGAAAACAGCATCCCCACTAGCGGCCTTTGAGACCTCGTGCCGGTAGACAATCTGGATAGGGAGCTAACGGGGTAGATCCACCCCGTTATGGAATATTATTCTCTATACAAAGATGAAGGTAATCACATTTGGAGGAGCTTTTTTTAATTTAGTTTATGATACATTTGTCGTATATTCCTTTACTCTAGTTTTTACGACAGTGCTTGGATTTTAGGTGGAACACCCCCGCAAGAACATTATCTTGCTCGTCGCAATCGCCAAAATATAAATAGTCGAAATCCCCAAATCCTGAACCGCCTTCCGCAGAATAATCTTTTCCTAGGCATTTTCTGCTCCAAAATAAGATGTATCCCGACCTTTTCATAGCGTCCTCTTGGGAAAAATGGCCTTAAAATATAGCGCAAACAACAGAATTCTCAGCCTATTTAGCTTATAAAATGGGAAATTTTCTGGCCATTTCCCTTGTAACATGCTTTTCAAGTACACCCTTGATATGTTATAATACCCTTATTAGGTCATTTTCGCCCATTTTTATGTCTGTATAAGAACTTTTTGGTGGCGCAACTGTTCCTAATGCTTAAAATGAGGTGTTTTGCTCTATGACGGCGTTATAATGTATTCTTAACAATTTTTAACTTGTAAGAATAGGCAAATAAATTAGGTGGTAATAAAATGGCTTGGAACAATGATTTGGAAAAAGATTCCGCAGTATATAAACTTGCGGCTTCCGATTCTCATGTTATCAGATCGGTAGCCGGCCCTGGCTCTGGAAAATCATTTGCGATTAGAAGAAGAATAACACGATTGCTGGAAAATGGAACAAATCCAGAAAAAGTATTGGCAATCACATTTACACGAACATCTGCGGCAGACCTGCGTAAAGAAATTGCGAACATTGGCATCACAGGATGTGAAAAAATAACCGCAAGCACGGTTCATAGCCATGCTTTGTCTATTGTGCGTCAATCAGAAATACAGACTATAACCTCGCGTAATCCTCGTATGGTTATTGAGCATGAGATTGATCCAGCGCTTAGAGACATAGCATTTCCAACAAATACTTCTATTCCTGAAAGAAAGAAAATGCTTAATTCATATGAAGCTGCTTGGGCAAATTTGCAATCTGAAAAACCTGGAGTGCCTCGCAATGAAATTGAAGAGGAATTTCTTGAACGTATCACGGATTGGTTAAAATACCATCAAGGAATGATGGTTGGAGAAGTTATTCCCATAGCATTAAACTATCTTCAAAATAATCCTGCTACTCCTGAAATTGGAAAGTATGATGTTGTATTGGTTGATGAGTATCAGGATTTAAACAGAGCGGAACAGGAATTTATAAGAATAATAACCGGCAAAAAGAGCATAGTAATTGTTGGGGATGATGATCAATCCATTTATAGTTTCAAAAATGCTCACCCGCAAGGAATACGAGAGGTTAATAATCTATATGGGCAATTTGATGATATACCATTTGACATAATTAGGAGATGTCCTCAGTTTGTTACTAGATTAGCCTCAGCATTAATTTCAAAAAACACTCATAGAACATTGGGAGAGTTAAAGCCATATGAAAAAAATCAACAGGGGATTGTACAAATTATTCAATGGCCTAATAACGATCAGGAAATTGAAGGTATTGTCAAGGTAATAAAAAAAGAAATAGATGGTGGCTCAGTTAAGCCGGAAGATATTTTGGTTTTATCTCCGAGGAGATTGTTCGGCTACAGGATTAAAGATAGGCTTTTAACCAATGGAATATCCGCAAAATCCTATTTTCGTGAAGATGTCATAAAGAACAAGAATGTTCAATGGGCATTTTCTTTGTTGTATCTATTGGCATTTCCACATGACAAGATTTCTTTGAGATATTTATTGGGCTATGGTGATAGTAATTGTAGATTTGAGCAATACAAAATAGCAAGAGAGTATGCTGACAAGAATAATATCGAAATAAAAGACGTTTTGGACAACAGCCTTAACGAAAAGATAAAAATAAACGGCATTAAAAGTTTGCTCAACGCATATCGTAAAATACTAAACGAGTTGGCCGTTATTAGAAGACGCTTACTGGAAGATGCTGACAGTTTGTTCGAATATTTTCGGAAAGGCGATGATAATTATGATTTTGATGAAATATCATCTTTATTTCAGGATATTCTGTCCACTAATTCACTTGAAGATTGTGAAAACGAAGACATATGGATTAAATCTGTTATTTCAAAGCTAACTGAAAGTTTAATTGCGCCAGACATTCCAGATGATATTGACCACGTTCGTATTATGAGCTTGCATTCATCAAAAGGATTGAACGCAAAATTTGTAATAATGGTTTCAATGATAGATGAACTTATTCCCTTCTTTTCAAAAAATGATGCGCGTCCTGAAACGGAAATCACTGAAGAACAACGGCGTTTATTCTATGTAGCAATGACAAGATGTAAATCTTCGGAGGTTGATTATCCGGGCAGATTGATTATTAGTTCATTTGTCCGATTGTCCGGGGTGGATGCGGTTAGGATTGGTATTAAGGCAAATCCAAAATACCAAAAGATGGTACAATCTTCAAGGTTTATTAAGGATTTTGGGAGAATAAAACCAGAAACAATTCTAGGAAATACCTTGCTTGAAAGATAAATTCAATATTAGAGTAAATTTTAATTTTTCTTTTGTAGTTTCTTGTCCCCAGAATAAGCTCAAGTTTCGAGGTATTATGACTACCCATTGTTGTCCTAACAAAAATCGAACCATTCCGGTGAATAACCTGGATAAAGAGCTAACGGGGTAGATCTACCCCGTTACGAAGAATTGTTATTTGATCAACCACAGAGGAAGTTGCCCACAATCGTCCGGGACTCATGCAGGGAGTCTCTCCCTCATGTGGATAACACTCGGAACAGAAGAACCGGAGATGCTAACGGGGTAGATCTACCCCGTTAGGGAAAAATGATTGCCTGATCAACGATGGAAGCCATCATAATCGGGGGAGCGTGTTCTGGTTTGGTCCATGACAATTTGCCGCAGATTCTTTACCCTCGCTCCCAAGGCGGCGCTGAGAACGTCCCGCCGTTCCTTTTTAATATGATCGTTCTTTTTCAGTATATCTTCAAACTCCTCATCCAGGGCTGAGAGAGAATCAAAATCAAGCCAGTCAAAATTACTTACCAGTTTTATTTGATCTCTATGGTTATTCCGGAAAGGCTTGCTCTCAATCTTATAGC
>JAISDJ010000220.1 GCA_031264865.1 Tannerellaceae bacterium
TAAGATGTAATCGCTCTTGGTCGAGATGTGGAGGGATGGCCTCTCCTCTTTTTATAATATTTCATTCAATGACCAAGAGCAATGAAATTAGAGAGAACGTGAACAATAGTAGCGTCCAATCTACGTCGGCACACGAAACGTGCATACAATTTATCGCTTACATCCGTGAGCGTTATCCCGAACTCAACTCTATCAAATTCATGCTTAGGCGTAAGGGTACACACCTTACTTTGCGGGCAAGGTATCATCGGCGTGCTATCCATGCGGACGGGCGCGATTTCGAGAAAACAATGAACTGCTTCATGTTTCACCTGATCCGCAAGCTGTCGCTTGAAGTATATTACCCTACAAAGGCAGAAATGAAAGAGAAAAAACCGTTGGAACCTTTCTTTGTAAAGTTTCAATGCGCTTTAATTCAGAATATAGACAACAATTTAAAAACATCATAATTATGAATACAAATGAACTAACAGCCAAACTACCTCTTACCTGGGAGGAATGTTATGCGATATGCAGGCCTGAAGAGTTGTTTTCTCAATACTGGGAAACAGATAATATCTGGAAATCCATCACCAAACCCCGCGTTTCTTTGCGTGATATCAATTACAAGTATCCGCGATACAAACACAATGTTTACGGAGAATGTGAAGTAGGCGTATTGTACTTTTACGAGTGGCTCAATTACCTGAACAGTATAAGCAACATAAACAAGCCGCTACCACCTCAAATGATAGGACAGATGGCCAAAATACTTTATTCGAAATATTATTATTTCTATTTTTCCGATCTGAAGCTGCTTCTTGAAGGTATCCTCGAAGGCAAGTACGGGCATTTCTTCGGAAGCGTCGATTCGCAACTGATAATGACTGCCTTTAAGGTCTACGATACGGAGAGAAGGAAACTATTAAAAGAACTGGAAGAAGAAAAGAAGAAATATCAATGACAAAGAAACTACCGGCTCCTCTCAAACGGGAGGAGCCTAAACAAAGAGACCTTTTCGACAAAAGAGGTAATATTCATAAAGCGGTCGATTTTCTGAATGAACATTATATCATTCATATACCGGCGCATGATCCGGCAAAACTGACAATAGAATGTAGAGATGCCGGCCGTTATTCCGAACCTCCTACATTTGATGATATCTACCTTCATTTTGTCGAAGAATGTGAAACAAATATCTCCGAAACAATTCTCCGGAAGATCATACGATCCCGGAACTATATTAAACCATTCGATCCGATCAAGACATATCTCGAATCGCTTCGTGGAAAATATGCTGGCCGGAGCCATATCGATTTGCTTTGCAGCTTTCTGAAGTGCCGGGAGTTTGATTCGGAAAAACCAACTTATTCACAGGAACGGGCCAACCGGATCATCCGGAAGTGGATGGTATCAACAATCGCTCAATGGTTGGATAATATCCCGAATGAAGTTATGCTAACATTTGTTCAGGCCGGAGAAGGATTCGGGAAAACATCGCTGTGTAACTACTTTGTGCCGACTCCATTGAAAGACTATTCTACCATTTCAAGTAAGAATGAAAGCCGGTTCGACCTGGAAGATGCCTACACCCGGCATCCGTTTATCATTCACGATGAATTAGTCGGAATAAATAAAGGTTCAATCGAGACGTGGAAAGCCGTCATGTCTAACCCGGAACTGAATACGCGCCGGCGTGGCGAAGAATTTGCCGTCAAGCGTAATAGAATAGCCACTGCCCTCGGAACATCGAACAGGAACCAGGAAAAGGGCGGATTTCTGGCTGAAAACTTTGGCTATCGTCGCTTCGGTTGTATTGAGTTGGAAGATATCTATTGGGAAGAATACATTCAGGCTGTGAATATAGATCAGATGTGGGCGGAAGCTCTGATGTTATATGAGTCTTCCGGATTCCAATGGAAATTTGACAGAGAAGACTTTGCCGAATTTGAAACCTATAATTCAAAATACACAATCGAAACCGATGCGATCCGCTACGCACATTTATATTTAGCTCACCCTTCCGGAGATGATGGACAATGGATGAACGCTACCGAAATCATCAACGATATGCGAAAAAACAGATTGATCAGAGGGGAACACCTGACCTCCGTTAATCCAAGGACCATCGGTATAGCCTTAACTTCTTTAGGATACGAATGCAAAAAAACCCGGAACGGCTCCCTTATCCCTCTCCAGCGCTATTACGTCAAGCGTACATATATCAATAGTATTTAATCTTCTATTTATTTAATTTTTATAGAATGAAAAGAGAAAATAAAAATATCATAATCAAAAATAAAGAAAAAAGTAAAAGTTTTCCTACGACATACTACAGAGCGGAATATTATTCTTATTTACAAATAGTTATATGTAGTAAGAAAGGTTTATTTCTGTTTTTGCTACCACATACTACTATGTACTACATTTTCACGGAAAAATGTTTATATTACACAATATCGTATTGGGCTACAGAGCTTTGTAATAAAGTAGCATGTAGCAAGAGAAATTACAGATTGAACGTTGATTAGTTTGTTCATAATTCATAATTCAATTTGTAAATATTTGAATTTAACCTATTTAATTCGTATATTAGTAACCTGAATTTCAAAATAATTACAATGATTACAACGAAAGTCAAAATCAAGCAACATCTGGCCGAATATTGCTACGGGAAATTTTCCGGGTGCGACATCTCCCGGCCGGTAACCTTCCCTGACAAACTGAATATCTACCATGTAATCTGGGATTTGCTGGAAGTCTGCCCCCGGACTGGGCCCGTATGCGATGGAAACCTTGAGATCGTACTCCCGGAGCGGACAATCGGGAAAAATCCCCTGACATACAATTATCTGGGCGAACGGGCTATTCCGCATATCAACAAACATCTGGACATTATATTCTCAACCGAACTATTCTATTTCATGCTGGATCAGAAAAATCATTTCAATATTCCCTATAACCGGTCGATTTTTGCTTTCATGAGAAGGTATGGAATCACCTCCGTACAGGAGGATACCTTATGGAAGAGTTTCTACCGGTGGAAAAAAAGAATCGTTTTACGCGAAAAACGCCCGGAAATGGAAAAAAATTTTGAGGATTTGGCGCGGTAAAAATACCATTGTGTGTCCGAAAGTTGTCCGAAAAAGAAAACATTCTTAGTATCAATCATTTAATCATATCCTATGAGTAAGATCATCTGCAATTCAATTGAATTTATATTCACCCATGAGATTCGGGTAATGGTTCCCGGAAAAGTCACACTTATGCCGGGAGGCGAATGGAAGATATTAAAGGTAACAGAAAAACCTGTTTACCGTTCCGAAACGAGCCGGGCAGACCCCGGCCCGGTAAAGGAAGAAACAGCGACAGCCGTTACGCGGTACAGCCCTGACGCCATTCTGAAACAATACAGTAATTTCCCGGTAGTGCTCCGGTTGAAGACGGACGATGCTGTTTTTTTCGTCGGTTCCCAACAATATCCGGTACTGACGGAAGTGTCGTGCGATATGGTGAATGACAATTATTCCTTCAGTTGCCGTTCGGAGCCGTAAAAAAGTCCACTAAATCAATAAAATAGAGAGAACTCCTGCCGGAAGATGTCGCTTCTCTCGTCCTTTATATCCTTGTATTTAAGGCATATCTTGCGTAAAATTTATTGCGCAATAATGTTAAGGCAACAATTCTTACAGGAAATCCAGGCTTCTACCCTGATGATTCATTCATCGGGGTTCGAAATGCTCA
>JAISDJ010000283.1 GCA_031264865.1 Tannerellaceae bacterium
TTGGTAAGGATTAAATTATATACTTTATCTCTAAAATTGCGGGTTATGGGTATTTTGTGTGAATGTATGTTTAATTGATTTCCTTCGATAGCGTTTATCTGATCAATGTTTACTATATAGGAACGGTGAACTTGTTGAAAAATGGGCTGGGGCAATGATTCGTATACTTGTTTTAACGTAGCATATACTATTTCTTTGGACGAGATTGTTTGAATGATTACGTAATTTTCCATGCTTTCTATAAAGAGAATATCTTGGAAGCGGATCTTTTTTAATTGTCCGCCGCTCTTCACAAATATATAATTATTCTCTTCTTTTTGTTCCGCTTGCAACAGGGCGTGAATCCGGTTTGCCGATTTCAGAAAGCGGTCGAAAGAGACTGGTTTTAGAAGATAATCCACTACGTCAAACTCATAACCTTTCAGGGCGTATTGTTCATAGGCGGATACAATAATTACTTTAGGCGGGTTTGTCAGATTCGATAATAATTCCAGGCCTGTCAATTCAGGCATTTCTATATCAAGGAATAGCAGGTCTACCGGTTGCGTTTTTAGTAGTGTGTTTAACTGAATCGCGTCTTCACATTCCCCGGTTAGCGTGAGGAAATCTATTTTTTCGATATAACCCCGTAGCCCTTTTCTTGCTACGGGTTCATCATCTGTAATGATACATTTTATCTTCATATTAATCTGTACTTATGGTCAATTTAACAACGAATATATGTTCCGTTTGTTCAATTGACAGGTTGTATTTATCCGGATATAAAAGATCAAGGCGCCGTTTTAAGTTCTCAATACCTATCCCCTTTTCTTTTTTGTTATTCGTTTGTTGAGATTGGGTTATTGAGTTTTTTATTTCAGACTGAATCTGATTTCCGTTTAACTTCATTTCTACTTGTATTCTGTATTCGCCCCTTACATATTTAAAAGCGTTTTCAATCAGCGGCTGGAACAAAAGAGGGTGTATTTTCTGTTCTTTCAATTCCGGGTCGAAATATACATCCAACACAAGCTTTTCACTCGTCCGTAACTGTTGAAAAGCCATGTATGAAGTCAGGTAATTTATTTCCTGTTCCATTGTCACTTTTTGCTCTATCGTATAGAGCTGATAGCGCAACAGGGCGGATAATTGTTCGATGCTTTGTTTTGCCTCCCTGTTTTCTTCATCTACCTGAAAATAAATGGTGTTTAATGCATTGAATAAGAAATGCGGATGGTATTGCGATTTCAGGAATTTCAGTTCGGTTTCCAATTGATTTACTTTTACTTTTTCCAACTGAAGGCTTTGTTCTATAAAACTTTTGGATAAAATGCCATTGCGCACCATCGTATAGTACAGAAACAACAGAATAGATACAGTTACATTTATCAATAATAATTCCCTCAACCGAAAACCCATCTTCGTTATAAAAAACGCAGTAAACAGATACATGATATTCAGGAGGAGGAAATTTATCAGAAAAACAACTACGTATTCTTTCCACCCGGCTCTCTTTTTATCTTTGCTTTTATTGATAAAAAAGCGGGCGATCCGCCGGTAAATATAACTCACGGAATAAAACGTAACGACCGCTACGATTACAGCCTGTAAACGCACCTTCAAAGTAAACGCACCGAACTCCCATATCCGTTCATCGTAAGCAATATCCACAACAATAAACAAGCATATTGAAAGCGTTAATGCGATAAGGAAGGTATTGATCCATTCGTGCTTTACGTTCATTTGTTTTTTAATTTTTAATGCTACAAACCTATTCGTTTACTTTCTTCTATTCTATTATCGTTTTGAGATTTTTTTATCTCTTTCCCACGATTAAACCGGTAAGCGAGCGATATGCCGATCATTCGGCTGTCATTCTTTTCCCGGGATGTATAATACAGATAGTTGCTGTCTACGCTTACACGGGGGCGATTGGAATGAAAGATGTCGTGTGCGTAAATATACAAACTAAATTTGTCATTCAACAGGTTTTTGCGAACTCCGAGAGCGATCGTCCATAAAGGTTCTATCCGGGTTTGTCCTTCAATCATATCGCCGCTATAAAAACCGTTGGCTTCACCACCCCATCCATAGGGTAATGCAAATTGATTGCTAATGTGTATCATGGGGGTTGTTACTTCGTTTTTAAATGTTTTCCCTGGTATCATCCAGTCGAATTGTTTATAGGTTAAAGAGGCATTTATATGAGTCGTCCACCAATTAAACGGTTGCAGATTGTTTATTCCTATCCGCAACCCAAAGGAATTGTTGGCCGATAGATTCAACGGCATAATCAATACGCGGCTATTATCTTCGACTAAGAAACTTAACGAAACGGGATTCTTTCTATGAGAATAAAATGCGTTGAATGAATACCGTTTCCTGAGGAGCCATGACAGTTCTATATTGTCAATTAATTCTGGTTTTAACCGGGTATTTCCCTGCTCATATAAAAACTGATCTCTTACCTCAACGAAAGGGTTCATACTTCTGTAATTCGGACGGACAATACGACGACCGTATGCCATAGACAAAACATGATTGTCGGAAAGCTGATATTGCATCATTAAAACAGGGAAAAAGTGTACATATCTTCTACCGAAAGCCGTGTCTTGCAGAGTTGAACCATACTTACTGTTTGTGTATATATTTTCCAACCGCAAACCAGCTTCTGTTGAAAATCGGGAAGACCATTTCGTGTTTAATTGAAAATATCCCGCATGAATGTTTTCCCTATAAACAAAATTACTGCTAAGGTTATTGTCTTCCTGCCAATTACCGGCTATCAGGTTTTTATACAAAGCATTACTGCTTATATTTACAAAAACGGATTTAATCCCGGCGGTTATTCCAAACTTCTCGGATATATCATAACTCAAATTCGTTTGCCCGCTATATATTTTAATATCGCCGGTTGTTTTCCCGGACAGGGTATCTTCTTTTAATGGACTGATACCCGTTTGAAAAAAGGATTTCAACAACTGATCATCTTCCTGATCAAAAAGTTGATAATCAAAGGAAGCATCCCATTTCCCTGTCTTTGTAAATTTATATATTATATTGGCTCCTCCTATGGTGTTGGTGTAAGTATAATCCGGCGTGCTTAATGCCGTTAAAGTAGAGTCGCTTTGTATTTTGTTATTGTTGAAAAAGTCTGATATGGTAACTTCATTTTTATTTCTGTTAAGCCAATTTGATGATACATAGGTTCCGACAACTATCTTATCCGACAACTCATAATCTACCCCCGTCTTTATGTGATGTCCTTTATATTGCCTGTCTATATCACTTACAAAATCTTTTCGCAGTTCGAGCGGTTTTGAGGTTGCCGGGTCCAGGTAATAGCCGGAGACTGATAGTTCTATAAAATCTTTTCCCCAATAATAAGAGTAGTCGGCATAAATATTTAATTTGTTATGGCAAAAGTTCAAGGTTACATTTTCATTCCCTCTGGTACACTTTCCTCTTTCCAAACCGGAAGATACAGCCAGATGTATACCTTGTTCCTTTATTCTCTTTTTTTGAATATTAATAATGCCCGAATTACCTGAGGCGTCATATTTTGAGGATGGTTGGGATATCAGTTCGACATTTTCGACCGATTCAGCCGGGATGGAGCGCAGATAATTGACAAGATTTTCTCCCGACAGATACGTTACTTTGTCGTCAATCAAAACATTCGCGCCTGATTTACCATTTAGAATAATGGCTCCGTCATTCTGAACGATAACTCCCGGTAGTTTTCTCAATGCGTCCAGTATATTCCCATCTGTACTCAATAAGGCAGACGACAGGTTGATTGTCATTTTTCCGGGTTCGACTTTCACCGGAGGGCGCTTACCGGTTACAGTTACGTCAGATAACTGATAGGTATCTTCTTCCAAGACGATGTCGCCCAGTTCATTAATTGTGTTTTGCCCGACTTGTTGTGGTAGGTTGATCTTTTTTAGTCCCATCATATAAAATGTAAGGATATAGTTATCAGGTTTGAGATTTAGCATTTCAAATCGTCCGTCCAAATCTGAGATAACGCCTGTTAGATAAGTCGAATCAGCCGAATTTAGTAACAAGATTGTCGCACCCGCCACAGGTAGACTGTCTTTGTCTGTTATTCTGCCTGCTATTATTGATTGTGCTGATATACTGATTGACTGAATCAGCCATACAATCAAGATATACATTTTTTTGTATTTCACAACTTTACTATTTTATTGATTTCAGGCTCAAAACTAATCCGAAGCAATATGGCTTTCAAATTTATCTGACGAACGGAATGATTTACTTGATGAAATGAAAAAACGATTCTCCCCCGGTAGTGTCTAATAATTAGACAGGGTTGTCTAATTATTAGACAATCCTGTCTATTTTATGTATGTTATATCTTGTTGTTAGTTATATATTTATATCGTTTGGCATGGAATTTGTTTTGATATTTGAAATATTTAAAATAAAATGAAAACGATACTACGTAATTTTCTCAGTGTGTTTCGGCGGTTTAAGATGGCAACTGTATTGAACATTTTAGGGCTTTCGGTTGCCTTCGCCGCTTTTATAATAATTATGATACAGGTGCGTTTTGAACGGAATTTCGATAAATGTCATCCTACGTCCGAAAGAGTATTCAGAGCGACACTAAATGATACGGGCATTTTTTCCGTCATTCTTCCTCGTGGATTTGTTGAGTCTATCATCCGTTCTTCTCCGCATATTGAAGCAGGTGCATTATCTATTTTTCCTTATCCGTTTTATTATACCTATACAGATCGGGGAGAAAAACACGGAGTGCATGGATTAACGCAGATTTGCCATCCCGACATCGTTAAGGTTTTTGATTTTCCCATCGTTGTGGGTGATGCAAACTGTCTGAACGAACCTCAAAAAGCGATTATCCCGGAAAGCTTGGCCCGTAAATTGTTTGGCGACGAATCGGCTATTGGGAAAACACTGCATGCAGAAGAGGAACTATGGGCAAAAACGCAAACCGATCTAAGTATAGGAGCTGTTTACCGCGATTTCCCGGAGAATACCCAATTAAAAAACTGTATTTATACGGCCATTGACGCCAATTACCATCTTAACAATTTTAATTCGAGCAATTTTTTTTGTTATCTATTGCTCGACGATCCGTCTTCTGCAAAGGAAGTGGCAGATAACTTCAATGCAACTTTTGATTTCTCTAAATTAAACAAGTTGGATGACCAGGAAAAACAGAAAATCAAACTGGTGCCTCTGACGGATATTTATTATCTAAACGAAGAAATAGATGCTCAGATAGTTAGCAGTGGAAATAAAGACGTAACCAATTTGCTTTTTCTGATTGCTTTTCTGATTATCATAGTGGCAGTTATCAACTATGTCAATTTCAGTATAGCGCTGACTCCCATGCGTATTAAAAGTATCAATACCCAGAAAGTATTAGGTAGCTCGGATAGTGCGCTCCGGTGTTCTTTGATTGTTGAAGCGGCTGTGATCAGTGTAACCTCCTGGCTACTGAGCCTTTTCATTGTGTGGGGATTGAACGAAGCGTCGGTTCTTCCCTTTATCTCTGCCAACTTGCACTTGATGGCTAATATACCGGTTCTTCTCCTGTCGGGAAGTATGGCTTTTGTTATAGGGATTATTGCAGGTATTTATCCGGCTTTTTATATGGTTTCTTTTCCTCCGGCCTTAGTGTTGAAAGGGCGTTTTGGCCTCTCTGTACCCGGACGTAGACTACGGACAGCGTTAATAGGTTTTCAATTTATTATATCCATTATGTTGATTATTAGCGCCGGCCTGATCCAATTACAAAACAACTTCATGCGCGACTATTCGCTGGGCTTTGATAAAGACCAGATAACTGTTGTCCGGTTAAGCGAAGATATGTATGAGAAAAGCCATGAAACCTATACCGACCGGTTGAAACAATTTCCGGGTATTATAGATGTAGCCTTTTCAATGGAAAAGATTTCTTCACAGGAAAGTTACAATACCTGTATAAGCGAATATAAAGAAAAAAAGTTCAGCAATTTTATGATGCCGGTTTCCCATAATTTCTTCCGCGTAATGGGGATACCGATTGAAGAAGGGAGAGACTTTACGCCGGTAGACGAACTATCGGACAAACCGGTATACATACTAAACCGGATAGCTCGCCAAAACATAGGCATAGAAACCGGCGATATACTGGATAACTGGTTGCCTGGACAGATTGTAGGATTTACCGGAGATGTAAAAGTAACACCTCTACGGAATAGCGAAGATTATGTAGCCTTCTTTGTTGGAGCCGAGGATATTTTCTCATCCAAAACGGTTTCTTACATACGCCTTGCCAAAGGAGCAGATATACATGCAGCCGTAGAACACATTCGCAAGACCATAACGGAAATCGACCCGGCTTATCCGTTTGATATTGAATTTTACGACACGATATTTGAACAGTTATATCATAAAGAAAGCGCTTTACGAATGTTGATTACTCTTTTCAGCCTGCTGGCCATTGTCCTCTCATTAGTAGGCGTGTTCGGATTGGTAGTCTTCGAAACCCAATACCGCCGCAAAGAAATAGCGATCCGTAAAGTACATGGATCAACCATTCATGAAATCCTGAAGATGCTGAACAAACAATATATTTATATCGTTTGTATATGCTTTGTCATAGCATCGCCTGTTGCCTATGTCCTGATAAAAAAATGGTTGGAAAGTTTCGCTTATAAAACGCCTGTCTACTGGTGGGTATACGCGATAGCCTTGGTTATTGTATTAGTTGTAACAGTGATAACCGTCACCTTCCAAAGCTGGCGTGCTGCCAATGCCAACCCTGTAGACAGTATAAAAGCAGAATAACCCCTCAACCCATATCATAGAAATAGAAATTTAAGTTGTCTTAGAAACCGTTCATTGGTAGTAAGACAGTAGGTATCAGTAATAGAAACCCCAGGATTACAAGTAAAAGAATAAATTTCCAAACCCATTTGAACCATTTATCGTAAGGGATACGGCTTACTCCCAATACAGCGATTAATACACCCGAAGTGGGTGTAATCAGATTGGTAAAACCATCTCCAAACTGGAATGCCATAACGGTAGCTTGTTTTGATAAACCGATAAGTTCGGAGAAAGGAGCCATGATAGGCATGGTAAGGGCGGCTTTAGCACTCCCGGAAGGGATAACCAGATTAATTAGCGTTTGAATAACGTACATCATTCCTATAGTGGCGACTTGTCCGAGTCCTTCCATTCCTTTGGCCAGGTTGTAAAGAATGGTATCAATTATCATACCCTCTTTTAGAATAACGATGATACCTCCGGCCAATCCTACAACCAAAGCTGCACTCATAATGTCTTTACAGCCTTCGAGGAAAAGCCTGGTTATTTCATTCGGATTACGTCCGTTGGCTATTCCGGCGGCCAAACCGAGAGCGAAAAACAAAGTCGCAATCTCCATGATATACCAATCAAATCCCATTACCCCGGCAATGAGAAAGAAGATGGTGAAGAATAGTAAATTAAGTATATAGAGATGAACTGTTTTCCGAAGAGTCAGGATAGAACTGAAATTAAATATAATGGTAAGGATGGGAATTAAGGGGAGCCTTTCGATAATACTATTCCCTATTTTTAGCGTAGTATACGGATAATGGATAGAAAAAAGTATCAGAACAAAACTAATAAAACCAAAACTCCACCAGGCGGCTTTCGGTGTATGATATTTAATATCCAGGGAATTACTATCATGTAAATCCCGCCAATACTGATCTTCTTCATAGACAGGCGAGAGCTTGGGGTTCTTCTTTACTTTTGCAGCATACCGAAGTATCCAGGTAAAACCAACAAGATTGATAACAACCCAGCAGAAAAGGCGATACTCAATCCCCGAAAATAACGGGATACCGGCTAATCCTTGTGCAATACCGATTGTAAAAGGATTCAGAATGGCTCCGGCAAACCCCAATCCGGCAGCAACGAACACCATACATACCCCTGTAATAGAATCGTATCCCATTGAAATAGCCATGGGGACTAGTACTAAACAAAACGCAATAGTTTCTTCACTCATGCCGAATACGGCTCCAAAAACACTGAAAAGTAACATAATGGCAGTAATGATAACGTTTTCTACTCCAATTTTGCGAAGGAATTTATTATTTTCCATTTTACGGGCTTTTCGCAAAAAACCGAGCGTACCCATATCGAAAGCTTTACTGTCATTAACAATCCAGAAAGCACCTCCTATAATCAGAATAAATACAATGATATCTGCCCGTTCGATAAATCCTTTGTAGAAAGCGCTTAGTATCTGCCAGCTTTGAGGAATACGTTCAACAGATTGGTATACAACCGTTTTTTGTCCCTCTTCATTAAGACTTTCCACATATTGCCCTCCGGGAATAAACCAGGTAAGCAAGGCACAAAAAAGAATGATATAAAATAAGATTACATAAGTATGCGGAATCTTCTTTTTCTTCATGCTTCCACACTTTCTTCTTTTGCTTCTCTCTCTGTTTCTTTTTCCAATTCGCCTATTTCGGGAAGTATATTACGCGCTTCTTCATCAGTGAGGGTATCCACATCTTGTAGTTTGCGCTGGATCACACGGGTATGTGTTCCTAATACTTCTTCTATCTGGCCGCCGGCCATGCGAATGTTACGATGTGCTTTTTCGAGCATACCGCTTACTTTTTCAAATTCCTTTTTTACAGCGCCCAATACAGTCCATACTTCACTGGAATATTTCTGGATAGATAATGTTCGGAAACCAACTTGTAAGCTATTTAGAATGGCAGCAAATGTAGTAGGGCCGGTAATGATTACTTTAAAATTACGTTGTAAATCTTCAAGTAATTGTGAACGGCGTACTACTTCTGCATAAACACCTTCAAAAGGCAGGAACATAATACCAAAGTCAGTAGTATAAGGAGGGTTGAGGTAGTTGTCATGAATATCTTTAGCCATTTTCCGGATCGTTGTCTCCATTAGTTTGCCATACAATTCAATAAGATGCTGGTCGCCAAGATCATAGGCGCGTTGCAACTGTTCATATACTTCTTTGGGAAATTTTGCGTCAATAGGGAGGTAGATATAGGGAAGAAGCTTATCTTTTCCGGGAAGTTTTATTGCAAATTCAACTGTAGCCTCCGAATCTTTTCTAGTACGTACATTCGTTTGATACTGGTCGGGCGCAAGAATTTGTTCAAGCAGCATACCCAATTGTAATTCTCCGAGATTTCCATGTGTATTCACGTTACTGAAGATACGTTTCAGGCTTCCTACATCCTGGGCAAGAGAGTTCATTTCTCCTAATCCTTTTTGTACGTTTTCAAGGTAATCACTTACCATTTTAAACGATTGGCTTAGCCTGTCGTCTAATGTTCTTTGTAATTTTTCATCCACAATTTGCTTGATTTCTTCCAAGCGTTTCTCCGTATTTTCTACCAGATACTGCTGTTTTTTATCTACCAGATCTAATTTCTCACGTTGTAAGCTATTCAACAGATTAATATTCTGTTCAAAAGTTTCGCGAAAGTCACTAAAGGTACGCGATAAATCCTCTTTCGTTTCTCTGGCAGTCTGACGACTTTCGATTGACAGACTGTTTATTTCCGTTTTGAGACTATTAGGTATATCATTTACTTTACTCAGAGTTTTTCTTAATAGTCTTTCCGTTTCTTCAGTATCTGTTTTTCTATTGAGAAAAAGTGTGATAATTTGAATAATAACGATTAAAACAATACCACAAATAATAATAATTAGTTCCATAACTTTATCTATTTTTAGCAAAGATAAAGCTATAATAGCTCTTTAATATATTAAAAGAGGTTAAAAACGCGATGAGGGTAAAACATTTTGAAGATTTGTTTGTTTTGTAAATAAAAGGACATTATATTTGCAATGCCTTAGAAGGATAAATAAGTATAATTGAAAAGAAAAAAACTATATGTCTGAAATAACTTTCAAAGGAAATAAAGTACACACCAATGGTAGTCTTCCAAAGGTTGGTTCCATCGCACCGGACTTTACGGGTGTCAAGGGAGATTTATCTGAATTATCATTATCATCATTAAACGGTAAACGTATTATATTAAATGTTTTTCCGAGTTTAGATACGGCAGTATGCGCTGCTTCTGTACATCGTTTCAATAAAGAAGCGGCATCTCTTCAAAACACGGTGATTCTGGCCATATCCAAAGATTTACCATTTGCTCAAGGACGTTTTTGTACGACAGAAGGTATTGACAAGGTAATCCCATTATCCATATTTCGCAATTCCACTTTCGAAGATAATTACGGAATGCTTCTAACAGACGGCCCGCTAAAAGGTTTATTGACCCGTGGCGTGATCATTGTCGATGAAGCAGGAAAGATTATATATACGGAACTTGTTCCGGAAATAACAGAAGAACCAAACTACGAAGCCGCATTAGCTTCATTAACATGATAAAGTTGTAGATTATTGTTTTTCATTGGTTAAAGTTAAGGGTTAGTGTAGGAGGCCGTGAGATGTGAATCTAGCGGTCTCCATTTTTTTTGATACTATTTACCCACATATTTTAATACTATTATGGCACACGGAATACACGAATCAAGCGGAGGTACACTGACTTTTTTTTAATTTGTGGTTATATTTCAGCAGGAAATCATTATATAGTCTTGAGGAAATCATTGTAATCCTTTTATAAAACTATCGTAATGGTTTTGTAAAAAGATTGTAATGATTTGGGAAAGACATCACAATGTTTTTCTTTCCTTTCGCCCTGATCGATAAGGAATTTTCCTTACATATCTGTTATTGTTATTTCTCTTAATCTTATGAGCTTGTCAAGATCTGATATTTGCATATCTTCAATTTCAGTTTTAGTAAATTCTGCTTTTCCTTTCATGATGTATTATTTTTGTTTTATATCTATATTATGTTATCTATAATTATCGAGTGCTTGTCGGTAAAATTCAACTGGCTTTTACTTGGAACTGTAGGCAAGGCAGAAGCCCAAAGTAGAGGCGAGCGTTAGGCATGCGGTTGATACGATAGATTGCTGTTTAGTATTTCCTGGCATTACTAATTCAGGCGCAACTTTTTGACACTGCCCCAACTACTGTGATAATGATAAATATAACATAACACCAAAACCAAGTTTCAGGACTCGATGTTTTATCAGGCACAGGTTGGGATTCTGGTTTTGGCTTAGAATCCGGTGTTGTGTTGACGTCCTCCATTGGTTTCGATTTGATATGTGCTTTGGGGCGCGGCATTGGCTTTTCTTTGCCGCCCAGTGCCGTTTGAAATGCTTCAAATACAGCTTTGTCCTTAGTGTAATATTCATAGCACAATCGCCTGAACTCTTGCAATGATTCTGTTAGCTCCTGGTCGACTGCTACCGGATGTTTCTTGCTGAAATCTGCGAGTGTTTTGAGTAAGACATTACACTTTTCGGCATTGAAGTCATTTCTTTTCCAATAGTTCTTCAATACGTAAAATGCTTGATGTTCTTCGGGGTAAAGTTGTTTTGTTTGTAAAATGTCGATAAGTTGCTTAAACTTACTAACCTTTTCTTCGAGCATTATTATTAGCGGATTATCTTCCATACCAACCTTTTTTAATTATTGAACATTCGATTTAGCCAATAAAGCAGCCGATTTAGCCAATTCATTGTTATTTTTCACACCTTTAATTTTCATGTCAAAGTCGATACTGTCTTTACCTACTTCGCCGTGAACGTGAAGAATGCCTTCTATATCTATTTCAAAGACAACTTCTACCGGAGTACCTTGTGGATAGTTTTTAGACAACTTCAATTCGCGAGGTTTGTCTCCTTCCATTGCCACTGCCATTTGCGGCTCGATGATCTTATCGGTTTCTACGTTTGTAACGTCTGATTCGTATACAGGAAGTAGAACTCCCGGTTGATTATCATACACAGTATAAAACATTTCAGAAGCTTTACAATTTCCATTAAGTGGAGAATTGGCAAAAATAAGATTGGAAACCATCTCTTTGTTGTTATATACGTCGGTACAGCCTATTCCATATGTTTTACTTGTAACATTCAGTACTTTTGTACGGTTTACAAGACCAATACTTTGAGGTTTTTCGTCGCGGGTTCCTTCAGCGTATTCTTCAGATGCTTTCGCATACGCCTCGTTCATCGCGTAAATTGCCGCGCCCTTGGCAACACATTCGTCGGGGTCGGTAAGTTTGGCGTTGCAGCCAAGCTCCTTATCTACACGCGCCTTTATTTGCGGCATACGCGAAGAACCTCCTACTAATAAAACCTCGTCTATCCTGGTAAATCCTTTTTCTTTCGCAATTTCTACAACCTCTTTTGTCTTCTCGATCGTTTCGTCGAGTTTAAACGCTGTCAGTTGGTCAAAAATAGCGCGGGTCACTACAATTCTGGAAGAATTACCTTCAAAGGTGACAACCGAATTTACGGTATCTTTTGCCGACAGACGTTTTTTTTGCTCCTCTGCCAAAAGCAAAAGTGTATTTTTCAATATCGGGTCGGAATCCAATGTATGAGATGTGCCGTGTTCCTTGTTGTACCGGCTTAGAAGGTATTCAGCCAAAGCCATATCCCAATCAACGCCGCCAAGATGATGGTCGCCGCCGGTAGCAATCACGGTAATAGTGCCTCCGTTTACCCGGATGAGCGTAACATCGAACGTACCGCCGCCAAGGTCGTAAACCAAAATAACTTTCTGTTCCTGCACTTTCATTCCGTAAGCAATAGCGGCTGCGGTCGGCTCATTGATGATTGCCAGGACGTTTAATCCCGCAATTTCACCTGCCTGTTTTGTCCGCAGGCGTTCTTTTGTTCCGAAATAAGCGGGGCAAGTAATTACTACGTCTTTAATCGGTTGTGGATACTGACCTGCGTTATTGGCATCAGTAACGATTTTTTTCAAAATGAACGCCGAAATTTCGGTCGGGTCTAAACCGTTAGGGAATTTTGTCGGTTTAGTATAAGCATCATCGGTACTGATGCTGCGCTTAACAAAACTGACTGTTTTTTCCGGTTCGAGTTTAGAAAGTTCTTTGGCTTCTTTACCAACTACTACATTTTCGCCATCAATATATATTACCGAAGGCGTTGTGGCGTCGCCTTCAAAATTTTTAAGCACAATGGCCTGGTCGAATTTATCAACCTGCGAAACGCACGAATAGGTTGTCCCTAAATCAATACCGAAAACTAATCTGCTGTCGTCCATATTTTTAAATTTCTTTGTTAATATTCATTTTGTAAATAGTTACTTCTGCCTGTCGAATCAATTTTCCACTTTCAGTATTACGAAAGCCGCATTTCAGGCATCTTTCAATTTTTCCTCCTTTTGAGGCGTCGTTGGTTTCCACAGTTGTAATCGCCCGATATTCGCGTGGTAGAAACGCATCGCCCTCATTGGCTTTGAAAGGTTCAACATTGTAGTCGTCGAGTATATCAAGCAATCCAAAGGAGATCATATTGAACTCTTTAAGTAACTTTTCACAAAGTTCGCTTTGTGGTTCCTCTTTGAATTTATGACTGTAGAAATCGTATTGTTGAATTGCGCGGTCGTACTCGCGAATAATTGTTTTCAGCAGGGGTTTTACAAATTCCTCTCGAAGCCCCGCTTTGTAACTTTGCAGTTCATCGTGTAATTCATGATTGATTTTGTCCTTATAAGTAAATTCGCCTACTTTTTCTTGTAAATCTGCCAGGCGCAGGTCAAGCGCCTCAAGCTTTTCATCTATTGCCGCTGTTTCAGGTCTAGCTTCTGCCAGTTCAATCGTTTCAGGGTCGTTTCGATTCTCACAAGGTTCTTCCAGAAGCCCTCTTTTCCTCAAAGGAATAAAGAAGTTGAGCAAATCATCATATCTGTCAACAAATTCGGACACATCGTCGGCAGAGAATGTATGTCCATAGATGTTTGTT
>JAISDJ010000323.1 GCA_031264865.1 Tannerellaceae bacterium
GAAGATTTATTGGGAAACACAAACCAAATTTCATCTGTGGTTTCAAAGTTGTCTGTCAGCCACTTCCTCCAATCTTCTCGATTTTCAAAACACTTGATTTTATTTTCTTCTGTCATAACAAGTCAATCAAACTGATTACTTTACAACCTTTACTTTCATAATAACACAGCATTTCGTCAATTTTTCTTTTATCATAACTCGTAATGCAATCTGATAAGACATTAACTTTATAATTTGCCTTAATCAAGTTATAACAGGTTGATTTGACACAAGCAACTGCATCTGCTCCTGTTATGTAGAATTCATTTATTCCGTTTTTATTAACAAAGTCTGCAAACTCCTCACTACTTAATGCGTTTCCTTTGTATTTTGTGAAAACATTTTTTGATACTATTTTCAAATCCGAAACTAATTCAGCTCCACGTGTATTAGGTTTAAAAGTTCTTGTGCCGTCTGATAAATTTTCGTGTCTTATATAAACAACATAAACATCATTATTAACAGCCCAATCTATGGCTTTATTTATATTGTCAATTATATCCTTGTAGTTTTTTGTTATATCATTTTGAATATCTATTATGACTAATACTTTTTTCATTTTTCTTACTTTTTGTTTCCTTATCGGACGGTTTATATTTTGTTTAACGCTCAATTCTTTCCGCGAGCCTACTCCTCGACTTGAGCCAAACTTCTTGTTAGCAGCAGTTTATTTGTCATTTTATCACAATGCCAGTCATAACTCCAACCAATCCCAATAAAAAAGAAAGAATTAACATACCAAAGAAAAAAGACAGCAATGCCTTTATGTAACTTGTCACTTTTTTTTCGTTAAAAAATTGTCCGACTGCCCATGTAATATAAATCGTTTCAGTAACAAATAATAAAATTAGTAGATTCAAATGAGTTATTGCCTGAAAAATTGAACCTACAGCATCAACCAAGGTCGTTAGTCCAAATACATAACATAATAGAACATAGATTTCAGGAACGTTATAACCGGCTTTTCTAAAAAACAATTTTATCCCCAATGCCATAAATAAGCCTATGAACAAGTTTGTATAACCTGAGTTTTTTTGTGTCCATGTAGTAATATCTAGCACAGTTTGATTCGTTTCTTCCAGATTATCCGGCATGCTCCCAAATTGTGAGACATAGTTTTCAACGCCCAAAGGAAAAAAATAATTTACAATTGTATAAATTAACGAGGTTACAACGATAAATGAGATTGGTTTTACAAACCGGCTTCTATCTTCGGTAATATAATGTCTAATACTTATTCCCGGGTTTGTAAGTAAGTTTTTTATGGTGTAAAACATTCCTCTATTAACAAACAAAACATTTGCTATTTCGTTAAAAATATATCGCCGGTTAATTTTTTTTATCTTTGTGGGTTGTCCACAGTTTGAGCAATAATTTCCATTCGACGGCTCTTTACAATTTTTACAAGTATTCATTGTATTTCTTGTTTTTATATTTTGTTCATCTTTGTCTGTCTTTTGAAATTGGTCCCATATGCGCAATATGTAAAAAAAGATAATCTATCGCCGGCAAAAATACTAAATATCAGGAAAACAGCCTAAGTTACATCTTAATTCCTTTGAGGGAAAGACGAAGTCTGCCGGGATTGTCGGGGCCTTTTTCTATTTTCAGTTGTATGTCTTTTAATTTAGCCGCTTCATGCGGCTACGGTCGTGAGACCGTTTCAGGAGGTTATGGCTTTTCTTTAAAAGCCCATCGACAGGGTAAGGGAATTTTGGCGTAAATCTGCGTGGTGATAATCTGCATATGTCCCGGTATTATATTTTTATGAAATAATTACCTGCTTTATTTTTCTAATGTATTAACTTTGTATTGTTTTGTACTTAACTTATAACTCATTTACTTATAAATTTATATCATGAAGAAATGTCACTTTATGGCTATGTTTATAGTAGCCTTTTTCTTTTTAGTGGGACAAGCAGTTTGGGCTGATAAAGGTGGTTTTGACCCTGTGGAGTATGTAAATCCATTAATGGGTACTCAGTCTACATTTGAACTTTCTACCGGTAATACATATCCGGCTATTGCACGTCCCTGGGGAATGAACTTCTGGACTCCTCAAACCGGAAAAATGGGGAATGGTTGGGCTTATGTGTATACGGCGAGTAAAATACGCGGATTTAAACAAACACACCAGCCAAGTCCATGGATAAATGATTATGGACAATTCTCTCTTATGCCGGTAGTGGGAAAACCTGTGTTTGACGAAGAACAACGTGCCAGTTGGTTTTCGCATAAAGGGGAAATTGCAAAACCGTATTATTATAAGGTATATTTAGCGGAACATGATGTGGTAACAGAAATTACTCCGACCGAACGGGCGGCTATGTTTCGTTTTACTTTTCCGGAAAGCGATGATTCCTATATAGTAGTAGATGCATTCGACAGAGGTTCTTATATTAAAGTTATCCCGGAAAAGAATCGGATAATCGGCTATACTACCCGTAATAGTGGCGGTGTTCCGGCTAATTTTAAAAATTACTTTGTGGTGGAATTTGATAAACCTTTTACTTATCATGTGGTGTTTGCCGATGGTATTTTAAATGAAAGTATAAAAGAAAAAACGGCTGGGCATACCGGTGCGGTTATTGGTTTTAAAACTAAAAAAGGAGAAGTTGTTCATGCGAAGGTGGCTTCCTCTTTCATTGATTTTGAACAGGCGGAGATAAACCTGAAAGAAGTAGGCGACGATAGTTTCAATACCTTACTGGCTAAAGGAAAAACGGCTTGGAATGAAGTATTGGGGAAAATTGAAGTAGAAGGAGGTGACTTAAATCAATACCGTACCTTCTATTCTTGTTTGTATCGTTCGGTTTTATTTCCACGTAAATTATATGAGATAGATGCAAATGGTAATGTAATTCATTATAGTCCGTATAATGGGAAAACGCTTCCCGGATATATGTTTACAGATACGGGTTTTTGGGATACGTTCCGTTGTTTGTTTCCGTTCCTTAATTTAATGTATCCGTCGATGAATAAAGAGATGCAGGAGGGATTAATTAATACGTATAAGGAAAGTGGATTCTTTCCGGAATGGGCCAGCCCCGGACATCGCGATTGTATGATAGGGAATAATTCGGCTTCCATACTAGTAGATGCTTATATGAAAGGTGTGAAAGTGGATGATTTGGAGACATTGTATAAAGGGTTGATACACGGCACGGAAAATGTACATCCTGCGGTTCGTTCTACCGGGCGTTTAGGTCATGAATATTACAATAAGTCGGGATATGTTCCTTACGATGTAAGGATTAGGGAAAGTGCTGCCCGTACATTGGAATATGCTTACGATGACTGGTGTATTTATACGATTGCAAAAGCATTAAAACGTCCTAAAAAAGAAATTGATTTGTTTGCCAAACGGGCCATGAATTATAAAAATCTGTTCGATAAAGAAACAAAATTAATGCGTGGCAAGAACGAAGACGGGACCTTCCAATCTCCTTTCTCGCCTTTGAAATGGGGAGATGCTTTTACGGAAGGAAATAGTTGGCATTATACCTGGTCGGTATTTCACGATCCACAAGGACTCATTGATTTAATGGGAGGCAAAACTGCTTTTGTAAAAATGTTGGATTCCGTATTCATTGTTCCTCCTTTATATGACGACAGTTACTATGGTTTCCCTATCCATGAAATACGTGAAATGACGGTCATGAATATGGGTAATTATGCTCATGGCAATCAACCGATTCAACATATGATTTATATGTATAATTATGCCGGTGAACCCTGGAAAGCTCAATATTGGCTTCGTGAAGTAATGAACCGTATGTATACACCCGGTCCTGATGGTTATTGCGGAGACGAAGATAATGGGCAAACATCTGCCTGGTATGTTTTCTCTGCTTTAGGTTTCTATCCTGTATGTCCGGGAACAGATGAATATGTAATGGGAGCACCCTTATTTAAAAAAGCTACCCTGAATTTCGAAAATGGGAATAAATTAGTGATTGATGCTCCGGATAATACTTCCAATACGATTTACATTGAATCGGTGTCTTTCAATGGAGATGTTTCAACAAAGAATTATCTGAAACATGCAGATTTGCACAAAGGAGGCCGGTTATTAATCAAGATGGTTGATAAACCGAATAAAAACAGAGGCATTAACAAAGAAGATTATCCCTATTCTTTTTCTATTAACGAAGTTAAGTAAATACGATTATGAAATTAAAAACATTTCTGACAGGGATAGTACTGGTTGGTTTGTTAATTTCATGTTCAGGTGGAGGAAACATTGTTTCCTCCACGAAAGAACCGGTTGATTATGTGAATCCTTATATGGGTAATATCAGCCATTTATTAGTTCCGACCTATCCTACTATTCAATTGCCAAACAGTATGATGCGGGTATTTCCGGTTCGATCCGGATATACTGCCGATCGTTTGAATGGCTTACCATTGATAGTAACTAATCACCGGCGGATATCTTCCTTTACCGTTACTCCTTTTTTAGGAAATAAGGAAGAGTCTGTCCGGGAATTAAATTATGACAGGGAGAAAATTACCCCTTACCGCTATCAGGTTTATTTAGAAGATGATGCTATAGAGGTAGATTATGCCCCTTCCCATCGAAGTGCTATTTATACATTTACTTTTGAGAAAAACGGAATACACAATTTATTATTCGAATGTGGAAGGGGAAAACTAATTGCCGAAAATAATACAATAAGTGGTTATCAACAATTGAATGATAAGACTCATGTCTATTTTTATGCTGAAATAGATGTTACTCCGGAAAAGGATAAAGTATCGGGATCTTCACTACTGATAACAATACCTGAAAATACACAGTGTGTAAGCATACGATACGGCATATCTTATATCAGCGAAGAACAAGCTGAAAAGAATTTAAAAAAGGAAATATCCGATTATAATATAAATGCCGTGGCAAAAGCCGGACGGAACGAATGGAATGAAGCATTAAACAAAATTAAGATTGAAGGCGGTACGGAAGATGAGAAAGTTATTTTCTATACCTCTTTATATCGTTATTATGAACGTCCGGTCAACTTAAGTGAAGATGGATATTATTTTAGCGCTTATGATGGACAAATACATGCTGATGAGGGCCGGACATTTTATACAGACGATTGGATCTGGGATACTTACAGGGCTGCTCATCCGCTTCGGGTATTAATCAATCGGGAAGTTGAAAATGATATTATCCGTTCCTATATATTGATGGCAGAAGAGAAAGGAACGAATTGGATGCCTACTTTTCCCGGGATTACCGGCGATGCTCATAGTATGAATTCAAATCATGCCGTAGCATCTGTAATTGATGCGTATAACAAAGGTTTGCGTGGCTTTGATTTGGAAAAAGCTTATTTGGCCTGTAAGGAAGCGATAGAAGGAAAATCATTAATACCTTGGGTTGAAATACCGGCGGGAGAATTAGATGATTTTTACAAAAAACATGGTTTTTTCCCCGCATTAAAACCCGGAGAGAAAGAGACTGTCTCAACCGTCCATTCATGGGAAAAACGTCAGCCTATTGCTGTTACATTAGGTACGTCTTACGACCATTGGTGCCTTTCTTTGATTGCCCGTGAATTAGGTAAGACGGAAGACGCAGATTTATTTTTGTATCGTTCCTATAATTACCGGAATATATTTAATCCGGAAACAGGCTTTTTCCATCCGAAAGATAAAGAGGGTATGTTTGTAGAGGGAGTAGATTATCGTTATTCGGGCGGTTTAGGAGCTCGTGATTATTATGATGAAAATAACGGATATATTTATCGTTGGGATGTGCAGCATAATATTGGCGATTTGGTATCACTTATTGGAGGGAATGAAGCTTTTGTAAATGCTCTCGACCAAATGTTCAGTGAACCGTTAGGAAAGTCGAAATGGGAATTTTATGCCACATTACCCGACCATACCGGAAATGTAGGGCAATTCTCTATGGCGAATGAGCCTTGTTTGCATATACCTTATTTATATAACTATGCCGGACAACCCTGGAAGACACAGAAACGGATTCGCACGTTGCTTAATCAATGGTTTCGCAATGATTTAATGGGTGTGCCGGGAGACGAGGATGGTGGAGGCATGTCGGCTTTTGTTGTATTCAGTCAGATGGGATTTTATCCGGTTACACCAGGTTCTCCTACCTATAATATAGGTAGCCCGGTCTTTTCGAATATAAAAATAGATTTGGGTAATCATATATATTTTGAAATTGTAGCAAACAATGCTTCCCCTGAAAATAAATATATTCAATCGGCTACATTAAATGGAAAGGAGCTAAATCAGGCGTGGTTTACTCATGATGAAATAAAAGATGGGGGTCTGTTGATCTTTGAAATGGGACCAAAAGCCAATAAAGAATGGGGAAAAAACCTGCCTCCTCCTTCAGTAAATTGATTATACATGCAACGTTTCACTATTTTTTCGCGTACATATAATATATATGTGTAATGATTAATAACTATTTGATATGAAAAAGAGAGTTTTTCTATTTATTACCGGCCTTTTATTGTGGGCTGGTTCGTTTACCTTTCTTCATGCTGAAAAAATAAAAGGGAATGGGAGTGTTATAACGAAAGAAATTCAGGTATCCGATTTTAAAAGTATAGCTGTCGGTCCTGGAATAGAGTGTAGTAGTCGTTTCTTTAATAAGAATACATATCAATCACCTGTTCTGAACTATACACAAACAACGGCCACTTCCGCTCTTTCCGTTACAATGGATGAAAATTTATTTTCATATCTGGAAATAAAATCCGATGGGAATGAACTTTTAATCCGTACCCCAAAAGGTATAGCTATTAACCCAAGCAAATTAGAGATAAAAGCAAGCTCTAAAGAATTAAAAAAAGTAGCTGTGTCCGGATGTATTGATTTTGTTACGGCAAATTCGCTTAAATCGGATCGGTTAGATATTACTATTAGTGGAGCGAGTGATGTGAAAATTAATCATTCCGCACAGATTGAGCGATTTAATGTCAGCATAAGCGGAGCAGGCGATTTAATAGTCGAGGAGTTGGTTTGTAAAGAATTGGAAAGTAATATCAGTGGTGCGGGCGATATCGTGCTAAAAGGGAAAGCAGATAAAGCTCGATTCACCGTCAGCGGCGCCGGCGACATAAAAGCTTATGACTTCATTGTGAAAGAACTGGAATGTAAAGTATCCGGAAGTGGAGACGCCAAGATAATGGCTACCGAAACACTGAACGCGACCGTGTCAGGAGCAGGAGATATTCGTTATAAAGGTAATGCAAGAGCAAATACCAGAGTTTCTGGGTTTGGTGATATTAAAAAAGTTGATAATTAAAATTCGTAAAATTATTTTGTCTATTTTTGTTCTAAAACTAATATAACAAGAAAAAACATGAAAGGAATTGTTTTAGCAGGAGGTTCCGGTACGCGATTATACCCTATCACCAAAGGAGTGTCAAAGCAATTACTTCCTATCTATGATAAGCCAATGGTTTATTATCCTATATCCGTATTGATGCTTGCCGGCATCAGGGAAATTCTTATTATATCAACCCCGCAGGATTTACCCGGATTTCGCCGACTTTTAGGAGACGGTTCGGATTTGGGTGTCAGATTTGATTATGCCGAACAACCCTCGCCGGACGGATTAGCCCAAGCTTTTATCATTGGCGCAGATTTTATAGGAGATGATTCCGTTTGTTTGGTTTTAGGTGATAATATATTCTATGGCCAAAGTTTTACTTCCCTGTTGAGAGAATCGGTCATTACAGCCAAAGAAAATCAAAAAGCAACAGTGTTTGGTTATTATGTTACTGATCCGGAACGATACGGTGTGGCTGAATTTGATAGAGAAGGAAATGTGCTTAGTATAGAAGAAAAACCGCAGAATCCTAAATCAAACTATGCCGTTGTAGGACTTTATTTCTATCCGAATAAAGTAGTGAATATTGCTAAACAAATAAAACCTTCATCCAGAGGCGAACTGGAAATAACAACTGTAAACCAGGAATTTCTAAAAGAAAATGAATTAAAAGTACAATTATTAGGAAGGGGTTTTGCCTGGCTTGATACCGGAACACATGATTCGTTATCCGAAGCTTCTACTTTTGTAGAAGTTATCGAGAAACGGCAAGGATTAAAAATTGCTTGTCTCGAGGAAATTGCTTATCGAAATAAATGGATAACGGATGAACAGCTGGTAAAATTGATTTCCCCCATGTCCAAAAACCAATACGGGCAATATCTTGGAAAGCTACTTTAATAGTAATCAAAGTAGTTAAAGTAGTTAAGTAGAAAAACAAAAAACTCCTTGATTCCTTTGACTCCTTATTACGATTCCGCACCAATTTTATGATGATACCACCTATTTAGGGTTCTTAGTGAAGCGATACCTTTGTTTTATATTTATTTAGTAAGATAATGAATAGATTTTTAATTGTTTTACATTAAGTGAAACATTTTAAAGAAAGTACTTGTTATAATGGGAAAAAGAGTTAAATTTGCCTCAAGTTTAGCCGTTCGTAGAAAGATTAATTTGGTAAAATGATTGTTTAATTAAAATGTTGATGAATATGAAAACAAAATTTTTGACTTTAGTGCTGTTGTCATGCTTTGTTATTTCTGTTTCAGCTCAGGAGTATAAGCCACAGATTGGTTTTAGCACTGAGACAGGGTTGAAAACTAACTTCAAGAAAAACAAATTCGGCGATAACTGGTTTATTTCTTTAGCCGGTGCCGGAACAATGTTTTTTGGAGATGATAACAATGATGCTGATTTTAAGGATCGTGTAACTGTTGTGCCTCAATTATCAATTGGTAAATGGTTCAACCCCTATTTTGCATTGCGTATTCAAGGTACAGGCGGTGCATTACACGGATATGAAAACAGAGGTGGTGCAAGTTTGTTTTTGCAACATAACTATTTCGCAGGAGGCCACTTAGACTTTATGTTGGATCTTACAAATTATTGGGCTCCTTACCGTGAATCAAAAGTATTCCGTTTCATTCCCTGGATTGGTTTAGGTTACTCACAACGTTGGAGTAAAGATGAACAAAACATTCCAAGAACTGAATCTCCTACATTAAATACCGGTATTTTGACAGCTTTTCGTTTAGGCAAACATGTTGATTTCAACATCGAAGTACAAGGAGTGTTGTTGAATGAAGATTACAACCGGATTTACAAAAGGAAACTTAGTGATGGTATTGTTCAGGTTTCTGCCGGTCTCACATTCAAATTGGGCAAGACTGATTTTGAAGTTATCGAACCTATGGATTATGCCCTGTTAAATGATTTGAATGGACAAGTCAATGATTTACGTGCTCAAAATGCAGAGTTGAGCAAACGTCCGAAATCATGTCCGGATTGTCCGGAAGTTGTTCCTGCTAAGGTTGTAAACAACTATGCTGAAAACGTAGTATACTTCCGTATTAATAGTTCAAGAATTGATAAGAACCAACAAATCAATATCTTTAACACATCTGAATTTGTAAAAGAAAATAATATTCCGATTAAAGTTGTCGGTTATGCAGACAAAAATACCGGTACTTCTTCTTACAATATGGGGCTTTCGGAAAAACGTGCAAAAGCTGTTGCTAAAGAGCTTATTGAAAAATACGGTATCAATTCTAACCAGATTTCTATTGAATGGAGAGGTTCCGACGAACAACCATACACAGAAAACAATTGGAACCGTGTAGTAATTATGACTGCTGAAAGCAAATAAGGAATTATACAGATAAATCTTTAAAAGACTGCAATTCTATTGCAGTCTTTTTTTTTGCTTAAAAATATTACTTACTTTTGTGGGATTTTATCCTATTATATGGAGTTAAACTATAAAAAACGTGGAAATCTAATCCAATGGTTAATAGGAGTAGGAGATTTAATCGTATTAAATTTTTTATTCTTTGTGATTTATTATTGGTTGGGCGATTTTTATGCACATGCAATAACCGGTTCATTAAGAGAAATAGTTTTACTCTTAAATTTCTGTTACTTTTTTGCTCTTTATTTTGTTCCTATTCAATTGCATCTTTCGGTTGTTTTTATTGATAAGGTTGTACAACGTTCTATATTTCTAATAACATTTTTTATCTTTTTATTTGCGACTTGCCTTGTATTTCTTAATGTAGGTGATACGTTAGCTACATTTTTGATTGTTTATTATGCTATTTTAATTGTCGTTTTTTCGTTATGGAGAGTCTTTGTACGTGTTGTTTTAAAAATATATCGCAGAAAAGGATACAATTTTAAGCGTATCATCATAATTGGAGCCGGTAAAAACGGAATGGAATTATATCGTTTAATGACGGAAGAACTGGCTTATGGTTTCATTGTGACGGGATTTTTTGATGATAATATCCAATTAAAGGAAGTGCTTCCCAATTATTTGGGAAAAACAGATGAAGTCTACAAGTATGTATTGAATAATGATATTGACGAGATTTACTGTACATTACCAGGAACACAGGATGAGAAAATATTAAAGCTTTTGAATTTCTCGGAAAAGAACATGATACGCTTTTATATTGTTCCTGAATTTTACCGAAATGTAAAGAAAACCCTCGTAATGGAAGTAATGGAATCTATTCCATTATTGTCTGTGCGGAAAGAACCTCTTCAGTCTGCTCTTAACCGTGCTGTTAAAAGAAGCTTTGATATTGTTTTTTCTTTTTTTGTATTAATAACGATTTATCCGATACTATATATAATATTAGGAGTGTTGATCAAGATGTCGTCACCTGGTCCGATTCTGTTTAAACAAAAGCGAACAGGATTGTACGGACGTGATTTTGAATGTTATAAGTTCAGAACGATGAAAGTGAACTCGTATGCCGACACATTACAAGCTGCAAAAGATGATCCGCGTAAAACCAGGTTAGGTGATTTTTTAAGGAAAACAAATTTGGATGAATTTCCCCAATTTATAAATGTATTGAAAGGAGATATGTCGGTGGTAGGCCCCCGCCCGCATATGCTCAAACATACCGAACAATATTCAGCTCTTATTGACAAGTATATGATTCGTCATTTAGTTAAACCGGGAGTAACCGGTTGGGCTCAAGTAACCGGCTATAGAGGAGAAACGAAAACACTAGAACAAATGGAAGGTAGAGTAAAACGAGATGTGTGGTATATCGAGAATTGGTCTTTTGTTCTGGATCTGAAAATAATTGTTGTTACTCTGCTGAATATGTTTAAAGGTGAAAGAAATGCTTATTAAAAGTAAAGAACTGCACACTTTTAATCTTTTTGTGTAATCCATGTGTTTTTTTATAGTATATTTGTATCCGAATGGGAAGGATATTGGCTATAGATTACGGACGTAAACGTTCCGGTTTGGCAATTACGGATACATTACAATTGATTGCTAATGGTCTTACTACAGTTCCAAGTGGTGAACTTATTAGTTATCTTAGTAATTATATATTACGCGAACCGGTAGATTTATTTGTAATCGGACTTCCGAAACAGATGAATAACGAAGCATCTGAAAATATGAAATATATTGAAGCATTTGTTACCCATTTAAAACGAACAATACCGGATATACCTGTACAGTATTACGATGAACGCTTTACTTCTGTATTGGCTAAAAAGGCATTAATAGAAGGAGGAGCGAAGAAAAAAACAAGGCAGCAAAAAGCTCTAATTGATGAAATCAGTGCAGTTATCATCTTGCAATCCTATTTAGAAAGCAGAAGAATACAATAAAAATAGTTTTATGATTTTACCAATATATTTATATGGCCAGCAGGTCTTAAGAAAAGAGGCAGAAGAAGTGCCGAAAGACTATCCTCAATTAAAAGAGTTAGTAGCGAATATGTTTGAAACCATGTATCATGCGGATGGTGTGGGATTGGCCGCGCCACAAGTGGGTTTATCTCTCCGTTTGTTTGTTGTAGACGGTAATGTTATGGCTGATGACTTTCCTGAATGTAAAGGATTTAAACGTGCGATGATTAATCCCTCTATTATTAAATGTAGTGAAGACGAAATCTTGCTAGAGGAAGGTTGTCTAAGTTTGCCCGGTATACATGAGAAAGTATCTCGTCCGGCAAAAATCCGTATCAAATATATGGATGAGAACCTTGTAGAACATGAAGAAGATATAGAAGGTTTCTCAGCGCGTATCGTACAGCATGAATACGAACATCTGGAAGGTCATATATTTATAGACAATATTTCCGCCATACGTAAGCAATTAAATAAAGGTAAACTAAATAATATAATAAAAGGAACAACCAATTGTTCTTACAAAACGAAGGCTGTCGGAAAATGACAACCCAATACAAATCAAACACTATGACAGATTTAGAAAAAAACATTCAAGCGCTACGTGAAAAGAAAGCTGTTGTTGAGAAGGGCGGGGGAGAAGCTGCTATCGAGAAACAAGAAGCTATGGGTAAACTTACGGCACGTAAGCGTATCTTATCATTGTTAGATCCGGATTCATTTCATGAATATGATATGTTTGTGAAACATGACGGCCGTGATTTTGGAATGGATAAGAAAGACTTTCCCGGTGATGGAGTAGTTACCGGTACCGGTACTATTTTTGGAGCTCCTGTTTGTATATATGCACAGGATTTCACTGTAGCCGGAGGTTCGTTAGGATTACAGCATGCCCGTAAAATCACTAAGATTATGGATCATGCTTTGAAAATGAAATGCCCTATTATTGGTATTAATGATTCGGGTGGAGCTCGTATACAAGAAGGTGTTCAAGCCTTGGCAGGATATGGAGAAATATTCTATCGGAATACGATTGCTTCCGGTGTTATTCCTCAGATATCACTTATTTTAGGGCCTTGTGCCGGCGGCGCTGTTTACTCTCCGGCATTGACAGACTTTGTGTTTGTTGTAGAAAATATTTCTAAAATGTTTATAACGGGGCCTAATGTTATTAAGACGGTATTAGGTGAAGATATATCCATGGAAGATTTAGGAGGCGCCCGTGTCCATGCGGAAATAACGGGTAATGCTCATTTCTATGCAACAAGCGAACAGGAATGTTTTGACCAAATTAAGCGTTTGGTTAGTTTTATTCCTTGGAATAATACAACAAAAGCAAAATCGATTGAACCTCAAGATCCCAGTACAAAACTGAATATTGGAGGTATTATTCCTGCTGATCCTAAGTTGCCTTATGATGTTCGCGACATTATTCAATGTCTTGTTGATGATTCTGATTTCCTTGAAGTACAGGAGTTGTGGGCTGCTAACATGGTAATAGGTTTTGGACGTATGGATGGCGAAACGGTTGGTTTTGTAGCTAATCAGCCTATGGTGTTGGCCGGAGTTTTGGATTGCGACAGTTCGGATAAGGCTGCTCGTTTTATCCGTTTTTGTGATTCGTTTAATATTCCTATTATAACATTAGAAGATATGCCGGGTTACCTGCCTGGTGTGGATCAGGAACATGCAGGCGTAATTCGTCATGGAGCAAAAGTATTATATGCCTATTCGGAAGCTACCGTACCTAAAATTACAGTTATTTTGAGAAAAGCATATGGAGGAGGTTATATTGCGATGAATTCACGCCATTTAGGCGCCGACTTTACTTTTGCCTGGCCAACAGCCGAAATTGCAGTAATGGGACCTGAAGGTGCAGCTAATATTATCTTCCGTAAAGAAATCATGGAAGCGGAAGATCAAGATGTTATGCGCCAACAAAAAGTAAAAGAATATATCGAGAAATTTGCTAATCCATATGTAGCGGCATCTAAAGGATTTATTGATTCTGTTATTGAACCAAAGGAAACACGTTCCTTATTATTGCATGCATTGAAACTTTCAGTATTGAAGGAAGAATACAGACCGGCTAAGAAACACGGACTTCCTCCATTCTAATAAATAGAAAAACAGAGTATGGAAAATCAATTTGTAGATTTTGTAGTTACCGCCCGTAAGTATAAAACGCTGCTTACCAATAAATATAAGAACCGTCCGTTGTGGCATAAACATGAATTAGGTGAAGTTAATTCAACTCTTCCGGGTACCGTTATCCAGATAATGGTAAAGGAAGGACAGAACGTAGAGGAAGGTGAATTATTACTTATTCTTGAGGCAATGAAAATGATGAATCGTATCGTTGCTCCTGTATCGGGAACAATAAAAGAAATTCTTGTAGAGGAAGGTGATAAGATTAGTAAAACTCATTTGATGATAAAAATAGATCCGAAATAAGATAAATTACTTACTTTTGTCTTTCAACATTTTATAGTGAATGAAAAAGGCAATCATTTTTATAATCTTATCTATCTGTTCATCAACGCTATTTGCACAGATTAATACAGACAGGGTACTAACGATAGGACGTAATGCTCTTTATTTTGAGGATTACGTCCTGTCTATTCAATATTTTAACCAGGTTATTAGAGCGAAACCATGGATGGCGGAACCTTATTTTTATCGTGCCGTTGCCAAAATTAACCTGGATGATTTTAAGGGAGCTGAAGAAGACTGCACATTATGTCTTGAACGGAACCCTTTTTTAGTTCAGGCTTATTTTGCCCGAGGAATAGCCCGCCAGAGTCAGGATAATTATAGTGGGGCAATTGAAGATTACAACAAGGGACTGGGATTCAGGCCGGAAGACCGTCAGATGCTTGTTAATAAAGCAGTAGCTTATATCCAGAAAAAAGATTATGATGGAGCTGAAGCTGTGTTTGAAGACTTAATGAAAGCCCACTCCAAATATGCTATGAATTACCTTACCCGTGGGGCCATGTATCTCGAAAAAGGAGATACGATACAAGCATTACAAGATTATAATGTAGCTATAGACATGGATCCCTATTATGCTCCGGCTTATGGTAATCGTGCAATCGTTCATTATCAAATGCATGATTTGGACAACGCTTTATCTGATTTGAATGAAGCAATTCGCCTTAATACACGTGAAAGTGGGTTTTATATTAATCGCGGATTGGTTCGATACCAATTGAATGATTTACGAGGAGCTATGGCTGATTACGATCAGGTAATCAGTTGGGATAGCCGGAATCTGATAGCCCACTTCAATCGAGGACTATTACGTTTCCAGGTAGGTGATAACAATCGGGCTATAGAAGACTTTGATGTTGTCATCGAAGAAGAACCAGATAACTATATGGCTTATTATAACAGAGCTTTACTTCGTTATGAAACCGGTGATTATGGTGGTGCGGTACAAGATTTTAGCGCAGTAATTGAGCATTATCCTAATTTCGTGCCAGGTTATTATGCGCGTTCCGAAGCCAAACGTAAAATGCGAGATAATGTGGGAGCCGATCGCGACTATTGGACTGCTTTTGAAATAGAAGAAAAACTAAATAAAGGGCTACAAACCGGAACATCAGGCGGCGAGTCTTCTGCTACGGCCGATACTAATTCGGAAGATAATACCCGCGAGCAGTCCGATAAGAATATCAATAAGTTTAATCGTCTGGTAGTTTATGATAAAGATGAAGAACGAAAGAGTAAATACCAAAGTGATATTAGAGGCCGTGTACAAGATAAGAACGTAAAAGTAGACCTTGAACTTTTATTTGTTCTCACTTATTACGAAAAAGCTGATCAGGTTAAGAAATTGATATATTACGACAAGATGGTAGAGGACTTTAATGCCCGTATGATACTTTCCCGTAAATTACGTCTTACAAATCAGGAAGCTGCTTTAACTGAAAGCCAGATAGCAGCACATTTTGCTTCGATTAATGATTGTTCAGCTGAAATAGAGAAAGACCCTGCGAATGTAAATGCTTATTTTGGACGTGCATTAGATTATATGTTAGTGCAGGATTTTGCAGAGGCTATAAAAGATTATGACAAAGTATTAAATTTAGACCCTGGCTTTGTAATGGCTTATTTCAATAGAGCGGTTGTGCGATATAAGCAATTAGAATATTCTTTATCTCAATCATCTGTCAATGAAATAAGCGATCTTACTTCCATGAACTTTAATATTGGTAAACAATCAACAACTACAACAAATGATGTTCCTTCGGCCCGATTGAAAGATAATCAAAGGGCTCATGAGCATGAACTGATTGTGCGCGATTATGATATGGTAATCAAACTGAATCCGGGATTTGTATATGCTTATTTCAACAGAGGGAATCTTCGTTGCTCACAACATGATTTCCGGGCAGCTATCCAAGATTATACAGAAGCGATAACACGCGACCCTGATTTTGCCGAAGCCTATTTCAACCGCGGCCTTGCCAGGCTTTCACAAGGCGATGCCAACCGGGGAATTGCAGATTTAAGTAAAGCCGGCGAACTGGGTATCATTAATGCATACAGTATTATAAAAAGAATGACGAGTAATTAGTGTTTGTCTATAATTCTACGTTGACACATTAAAAATTTCATGCCTATCTTTTTTCAAAAAGGTAGGCATCTTTTTCAAACTATCTTGCGTAATAAAAAAAATGCCGGACAATTTTCACAAACTATCCGGACAAGTCTTTCGAAAAGCTTTTTAGTTTTTTTGATTCTCCATCTTAGTTAAGTTGTGCTATTTAATTGTGTTTGCGTTATTATTATAGCAAAACTTCTTTTTGTTATGATGAAAATAAAAAGCATTCGATATATTTTGCAAAAAAAATAGTTTGACAAATAATATTTTACATGTTGTTTGTTTAAAATACACTATATTACAAGTAAAATACCTTAGTGCATTTTTCGTTGTCACTTTTTCTACATATTTTTGTATATGATAATAATAATTGAGATATGAATACAGAGTCAATTTCTTCGGAAAAGAAAGAACATCAAGGAAAAAAGGTAAAACGTATACGAGAATTATTAGGTGTGAAACAGGAAGACCTTGCCGAAAGGCTTAATACAAACCAACAATCTATATCGAGGCTTGAATCCAAGGAAGAAATAGATGACGATACTTTACTAAGCATCTCTAAAGCATTGAAAATACCGGTAGAAGCCATTAAAAATTTCTCCGAGGATATCGCCATAAATATGGTTGCAAATACGTTTCAAGATGAAGCTATAGGATATGCCAATCATTATAAGTGCACATTCAATCCTTTAGATAAAGTGGTAGAGTTGTACGAACGTATAATCATAGAAAAGGAAGAAAAGATTAAAACGTTGGAAGAAAAATTAAAGAACAGAGATTAAACCTTTACTGTTAAACAAAGTCAAAGTGTCTGCATATGCTGAATGGATCATCTTAACTTTATAATAAATACAAACATGAAACGTCGTGATTTCTTAAAGACCAGTGTAGTGGCGGGCGCTGCCTTATCACTAAATTTTGATGGATTGCAAGCGGCTTTATCTTCCAATACAATGGCGGTAGAAGCAGCTCCCGAATTAGTAGCAGTTATGGGAGGAGAGCCGGAAGCAATGCTTAGCAAGGCATTGGAAACGCTTGGAGGTATAGGTTCCTATGTTAAAAAAGGACAAAAAGTTGTTGTAAAGCCTAATATTGGTTGGGATCGTACACCTGATTTGGCAGGTAATACGAATCCTGAATTAATCAAAGCATTAGTGAAAGGATGCCTGGATGCCGGCGCTTCGAAAGTAACGGTTTTCGACAATACTTGTGATAACTGGCAAAAATGTTATCAATCCAGTGGTATAGCCGATGCTGTAAAGGCAGCAGGTGGATTAATTGTGCCGGGTAACGACGAAAAATATTATAAAGAAGTATCCCCTCCGAAAGGGGTAAAACTGAAAAGCGTTAAGATACATGAAGCGCTTTTAGAAGCAGACGTATGGTTTAATGTGCCTATTTTAAAAAATCATGGCGGCGCCAAGCTTTCGTGTGCTATGAAAAATTATATGGGGATCGTTTGGGATCGTCGTTTCTTCCACAGTAATAATTTACAGCAATGTATAGCAGATATATGTACCTGGGATAAAAAACCGGCATTGAATATTGTTGATGCTTATCGTATGATGCATCAAAATGGCCCGCAAGGTAAAAGTGCTGCCGATGTCGCTGCAATTAAGTCGCTTATTGCTTCAACCAATATTGTAGCAATTGACACAGCCGCCCTTGGATTATTTAATCAGGTTAAGAAATTAGATATTAATGCTGTTGGCCATATCGGATTGGGAGAACGTTTGAACTTGGGAACAACCGATTTGGATAAGGTTAATATCAAACGTATCAGAATATAACCAATGAAAAAACAGACGAATTATTTGAAAGGATTGCGAGTGTTGCTGGCAATCCTCTTTTTCATTCCTATATTATTATTTTTCATTGATTTCGATAGTAAGCTTCCTAATAGCCTTCATGCCTTGTTACACTTACAAATTATACCGGCTATTCTTGGGCTTTCTTTTGGAATTCTTGCATTTCAGCTTATACTAGTTTTGTTATTCGGACGCATTTATTGCTCAACAATATGTCCTGTGGGTGTTTTTCAAGATATAATTAACCGATTATTTTGTATTGGAAAAAAGAAAAAAAAAGGAAGTATGCGGTTTAAATATAGTAAACCGTTAAATCTCTTCCGTTATTTATTAGTAGGCGTTACGTTGGCATTTGCAATCTTTGGTTTTACAGAATTACTCGTTTGGCTCGATCCGTATAGCAACTTTGGCCGTATAGCAACTAATTTATTTCGTCCGGTAATAGTATGGGGAAATAATATGATAGCAGCCATACTGATGGGTATGGATAATTATACATTGCACCATGTTACATTAAAAACAATAACCGTTTCGGGCTTGATTGCCGGTGGACTGGCGCTTCTTACTTTTGTTGTTATGACCGTTTTCAGGGGACGTTTTTTCTGTAATACCTTATGTCCGGCAGGAGCTATTTTAAGTTTTATCTCTAAGTATTCATTTTTCCGTATATCATTTAATAAATTGGTATGTAATTCTTGTGGTAGTTGTGAACGCACTTGTAAAGCAGAAGCAATAGACAGCAAGAACATGACGGTAGATACATCTCGTTGTGTGGATTGTTTTAACTGTACTTCTTCTTGTACTAAGGGAAGTTTGCAATATCGTTTTAATCCTGTTTTCAAAAAAGAAAAAACAGAAAAAAATCCTCTTTCAGCTCCCTCTTCCAACCTTTCCCATGAGGTAAATAGCCGTCGCGTGTTTTTAGCAACGGGTGTAACGGTTGCCGCAACTCTACCGGTTGCATTGACATTGGCAAAAAAAACACAAACGGAAACAAAAGTAATGGGCGAAACCGACGAAGAATGGGGGCCTGTAACACCTCCGGGTTCAATCGGTTTGGAAAGATTTAAAGATAAATGTACGGGTTGTCATATCTGTGTGGTAAAATGTCCGACTCAGGTTTTGAGACCAGCCGGTTTAGAGTATGGATTAGGCTATATGCTCCGTCCCTATGTATCCTATAAAAGTAGCTATTGTAATTACGAATGTACAGTTTGTTCGGATGTATGTCCGAACCATGCAATACTACCATTAACCGTAGAACAAAAGAAAACAACCCAGGTAGGTATTGCAACATTTGTTATAGACCGCTGTATTGTGTATACGGAAAGTACAGATTGCGGGGCTTGCTCGGAACATTGTCCTACACAAGCTGTACATATGATACCTTATGAAGGAACATTAACAATTCCTAAGGTAGAACCCGAATTGTGTATCGGATGCGGGGGGTGTGAATCTATCTGCCCGGTAAATCCGCGTCGTGCGATTCTTATTAAATCAAATGCAGAGCATAAGTTTGTAGAACTACCGATGGAAGAAGAAGTAAAAGACATCGTTATAGATGATTTCGGCTTCTAAAGGAAAATTTACTTACCTTTGCTGCAAATTTGCAGCATGAAATTCGAAGTACAATATAACGACATACAATCAAAGGCAAGGGCGGGCTTACTTGTTACCGGCCACGGAGTAATTGAGACGCCCATATTTATGCCTGTCGGAACGCAAGGAACAGTAAAGGCCGTTCACATGACGGAACTAAAAGAAGATATCAATGCTCCTATTATTCTTGGAAATACATATCATTTATATCTTCGTCCGGGAATTGAGATACTTGAAAGAGTTGGAGGATTGCATAAATTTAATAGTTGGGATAGAGCTATTCTTACGGATAGTGGCGGTTTCCAAGTCTTTTCTCTTGCCGAAAACAGAAAGTTACACAAAGAAGGGGCCGAATTCCGTTCTCATATCGATGGTTCAAAACATTTCTTCACTCCCGAAGGTGTAATGGATATCCAACGCTCGATTGGCGCTGATATTATAATGGCTTTTGATGAATGTTGTCCCGGAGATGCTGATTATGCGTATGCAAAACAATCACTTGAACTAACCGAACACTGGTTCGGCCGTTGTATAAACAGGTTTAATAGTACGGAGCCAAAGTACGGATATGAACAATGTCTTTTTCCTATCGTACAAGGTTGTGTTTATCCTGATTTACGGAAACGGGCGGCAGAAAACGTTGCTGTAAAAAATGCGGATGGTAATGCTATCGGAGGGTTGGCAGTAGGCGAACCAACCGAAAAAATGTATGAAATGATAGAATTGGTAAATGATATACTACCAAAAGATAAGCCCCGTTATTTAATGGGCGTGGGGACTCCTGTAAACCTTTTGGAGGGCATTGAAAGAGGAGTAGACATGTTTGACTGTATCATGCCTACCCGAAACGGACGCAATGGCCAGCTATTTACCAAGTATGGAACAATGAATATGCGGAACCAAAAATGGAAAGACGACTTTTCGCCGATTGATCCAGAGGGCAATTCGTTCGTAGATACGCTATATAGTAAAGCCTATTTACATCATTTAATAAAAGTGGAAGAGATTTTGGGGTTGCAAATTGCTTCAATTCACAATTTAGCTTTCTATCTTTGGCTTGTGAAAGAAGCGCGTAAACATATTATTGAAGGCAACTTCATTATGTGGAAGAACGGAATGGTTCGCCAATTATCAAACCGGTTATAAAGAATGAAGAAATACGGACTAAAACGAATAGACTGGTATATAATCAAACAGTTTCTCGGAACATATATTTTCGCTATCATATTAATTATTTCCATATCGGTTGTATTTGATATTAACGAAAAGATCGATAAATTTCTTAAGCCGGAAGTGTCTTTGAAAGAGATCGTTTTCGACTATTATATGAACTTTATCCCTTATTTTGCAAATCTGTTTAGTCCGTTGTTTACCTTTATCGCCGTAATCTTTTTTACTTCTAAACTGGCTGATAATTCAGAGATTATAGCTATGCTTGCCAGCGGGATGAGTTTCAGGCGACTGATGTTACCTTATGGGATTTCGGCAGCTATTATTGCGTTGGCAACATTTATTTTAAATGCTTTTATCATTCCTCCGGCTAATATAACGCGGATTGATTTTCAGAATAAATATATAAGGAATAAAGCAGTAGATTATGCAAGGAATGTACAATTAGAAGTTGAGCCCGGCATCATAGCCTATTTTGACCGTTATGACGACAAGTCTCGTATGGGCTATCATTTTTCACTTGAGCATTTTGATGAAAAACAACTTATTTCACGTCTTACCGCTGCTCAGATTAAATATGATACATTGTATCAATGGACGGTTATCGACTATATGATTCGTGACTTCGATGGTATGCGTGAACATATCAGTTTCGGCTCTCGTAAAGATACAACATTAACAATCATTCCATCGGATTTTCTGATTTCAGTAAACGATTGTGAAACAATGACAACCCCTCAATTAGCTACTTATATAAACAGACAAAAAAAACGAGGTATCGGTAATATTCAAACGTTTGAAATAGAATATCATAAACGTTATGCTTCTATTATGGCTGCCTTTATTTTAACAAGTATAGGCGCATCATTGTCTTCCCGCAAGATTAAAGGAGGAATGGGATTAAATATTGGTATCGGATTAGGGTTGAGTTTCTCTTATATACTCTTTACTACGATTACTTCTACCTTCGCAGTGAACGGATATGTGAGTCCGATGATTGCTTCCTGGATCCCCAATATCCTCTATACATTTATAGCAATCTATCTATATCAAAAAGCTCCGCGTTGATTTTAAAGAAGTACTTCGTCGATTGCTTTTTTGAATTCAAACTTACTCATATTTCCTTTTGCCATTTGTGGACGTTTATTCATAGGGCAGAATAATAAGGAGGGGATATTATGAATACCAAAATCAGCTGTTAAGTCTTCTTCGTCGTCGGTATTTACTTTATAAATATCAATTTTTTCTGCGTATTCTTCTGCTAATTCATCCAGTATGGGTGCAATCATTCTGCTTGGACCGCACCAATCAGCATAAAAATCAACAATACAAGGTTTTTCTCCTTTAAATATCCATTCGGTAGGATTATCTTCATAATTGGCGACCTTTTTCAAAAATTCCGATTTTGTTAATTGAGTTATTTTCCCCATGGTTGTTTATTATATGATAAACCGCCCAGATATACCGGACGGCTATCATTTTATTCGATAAAACGTTTTTAATATCTTTTATCTACGGCTTTCCAATCTACTATTTTCCATAATTCTTTCAAATGGTCGGCTCTGCGATTCTGATAATCCAGGTAATAAGAATGTTCCCATACATCGAATCCAAGAATCGGAGTCAAGTCTTTTGTAACAGGATTTCCTGCATTCTGTTCTTTGGTGATTGAAAGCTTTCCGTCTTTATCTTTTGCCAACCAAACCCAACCGGAACCAAACAAACCTACTCCGGCAGCTTCAAACTCTTTTTGGAAGTTTTCAAATGATCCCCATGTCGCATCAATCGCATCAGCCAATTTGCCTGAAGGCTTTCCTCCTCCCTTGGGAGAGAACTGGGTAAAATATAAATTATGATTTAACACTTGCCCGGAATTATTAAAGATACCGCCGTCGGATTTTTTAACAATCGTTTCAAGATCTTCGTTTTCAAACTTAGTACCTATAATAAGATTATTCAGGTTGTTTACATACGTTTGAAGATGCTTACCATGGTGAAGCTCTATCGTTTGTTTACTAATTACGGGTGCCAGTGCACTTGTCTCATAAGGCAATTTCACTAATTCAAATTTCATAATGTCTCCTTTTTTATTAAATTCTTGATGATTAGTAATAAGCAATAATATGCTTAGTAATATTGTTAACATAATACATGCTATTTTTTATTTGTTTGTATTGTGTAAATTCTCTTCTATAATTCTAACATCTGTAAGTAGTGTTTTGTTCACGGATTTTGAAAAATATTTATCCTATGTTTGTTTTTTGTATGTTTTCATGTAGAATAAGTTCAAATTAGTTTCTATTTTTGTGCCCGCAAATCATTTATTTATTAATTAGTTAAATATATTCGTAGATGACAAAGAAAGTTGGAAATTTAATTCCAAATACCTTTTTTATAACAAAGGGAAGTGGTGAATCTGATTTGGAAAAACATGCAGGTTCCTATCATATGGCTCTTTACGATGCCGGTATCTCAGACTTTAATATAATGACATATTCGTCTGTTATTCCGGCAACAGCACATTTAGCTACTATGGATGAGATTGATCTTCCTCCATTTGGTTCGGAATTGAAAACCATTATGGCAATGTCTCACGGATATCAGGACGAATTCGTTTCTGCCGGTGTGGTATATGCCTGGATGTATAAAGATGAAAATTTTGATGAAAAAGTAGGAGGCTTAGTTTGCGAGGTTAGCGGACGTTACCGCATTGAGGAACTGGAATCTCGTCTTATTCGTGTTATTAATGATCTTCATCAAAATACGTATGATGATTATTATCTTGGCGAATTGAACTTTATTACGGAAGGTATTACAATAGAAAAGAGATACGGTACAGCTATCGCCGCTCTTTGTTTTATAGATTTTCTTGTTCCGGAAATTGAAGAGAAATAAGATAATACATCTTGGGAAACTATTATAATGGTTTTACAAAACCATTATAATAGTTTTCTCAAGACTTTATAATATTTTTTGTTCCGGAAGAGATATGTTACTATACGTCTGTCCGGCATGTTGTGAGGTATCTTCATCCGTTGAAAATGATCGTTTTGATTTTGTTTCATAATTATTTTTCTTTTTTAGTTTTATTTCCTTTTCCTTTAGTCGGGTTAATTTCGAATTATCTCGGATTTTTTTAATTTGAGTTCGATCAGCAGGTAAATAATAATGAGTTTTTTTTGTTTCCTATGAGATGATTTATTTTCTTTGCATCATTATGAAAAAGATAATTAATCCTTTGGAAGGGATGGACGGTTATATGTGTTTTGCCTGTTCGCCCAGTAATCCATTAGGGCTTCATATGGAGTTTTATGAAGACGGAAATGATGTGGTCGCTATTTGGAAACCAACTAAATATTATCAGGGTTGGCAGGATACATTGCACGGAGGTATACAAAGTACATTAATGGATGAAATAGGCGGTTGGGTAATTATACGAAAATTACAAACAACTGGAGTAACATCGAAATTAGATGCTCGATTTATGAAGCGTATTTCAACAGATGAACCTCAATTAACCATTCGGGGACGGATAAAAGAAGTAAGATTTAATGCGGTATTACTTGAGGCAGAGATCTATAATTCACAAAATGTACTTTGTACGCGAGCGGACATGATTTATTTTGTGATTACTCCCGAACGGGCTAAAAAAGAATTCTCTTTTGAAGGTTGTATAACAGAAGATGAACGACCCCCAATAAACAGCGATGATAAACAACCGAATAAAGGCATCAATGCAATAAAAGAATTTTTCAAGCGAAAATTTGTTTAATTGATTAATTGTCTTATCTTTGCACCCGCTAATGCAAACAGCTTAAATTAATTATTCAAACATGGCAACAAAAATCAGATTGCAAAGACACGGTCGTAAAGGATATGCTTTTTATAAGATCGTAGTCGCAGACAGCAGGGCTCCACGTGATGGAAAATTTATTGAAAGGATAGGTTCTTATAATCCGAACACTAATCCTGCTACAATAGATTTGGATTTCGACAGAGCTTTGTATTGGTTACAAGTAGGTGCACAACCAACAGACACTACACGTAATATTCTTTCTAAAGAAGGTGTTTGTCTGAAAAAACATTTATTGGAAGGCGTTAAGAAAGGTGCTTTTGATGAAGCGGCAGTTGAAACTAAATTTCAAGCTTGGTTGAAAAACAAACAGCAAGCATCCCAAGCATTAAAAGACAAAGATCGTGAAAGCGCTAAAGTAGAAGCTAAAGTTCGCTTAGATGCAGAAAAAGAAGCTAATAAAGCCAAAGCGGCAGAGGTAGCTAAAAAGAAAGCCGAAATTGCAGCTACCGAAGCGACAACACACGCTGAAGCCAGTGGAGAAGCAGTAGAAGAAAAAGCAGAATAAATCATTTATTTATGCTAAATAAGAAAGAGGCTATCGATAAGATGGCCTCTTTTTTTATTGATTATGTTAAAAGAACAGATGTTTTGTCTTACTAAAGAGCATTTTATGTATCTTTGTCGAGATTTTTAAGATATGTGTTGAATGCCTTAGCGAAGGATTCTCCTTATCTTCCCTGAAAATCAGGGGTTGGATAAATAATAATTGTTTATTGTTTATTCAATTAAGTTTAACATTAAAATGACATTATGAAGGTAAGAACTTATGTTCTCATTGTAACAATAACATTACTTACAATGTCTGCTGCTACAAAGGATGTAAGATTAGTTGAGGGATTATCTCCAGGTGATCTTGCTCCGGGAATAAAGTCTTTAGGAAATGAAAGAGATTTTAATTTCCAAAATCATTCGGGTCGTTACACCTTGCTTAATTTTTGGGCTGCTTATGATGCAGAATCCCGGGTACGCAACATTAGGTTAGCGAACGAAGTAAGTAAACTTGGTTCTGAAAAATTTTCGTTTCGTTCTATTTCGCTTGATGAGAAAAAATCCATCTTCTCTGAAACCGTAAGAATAGACAAATTGAATGAGACAACACAGTTTCACGCAGAACAGAGTGGAAAATCAGCTTTATACAAGAAGTATAATCTGAAAAAAGGTTTTAAAAATTATCTGATTAACGATGAGGGAGTTATTATTGCTACAGATCTTACTCCCGACGAGTTGATAAACGTATTGAAGACAATTTAATCAGTTAGATTTATTTTAAAAAACCTGTTCCTACTTTAGGAACAGGTTTTTTGTTGGATATAAATTACGTAAACTTATCGTAATGCTTCTACCTCTTCTGTCCGGATAGGTATTTTTTTGCCTAACAGGCGAGCTCCACTTTCGGTAATAAGATAATCTTCTTCATTGCGTATACCACTGAAATCTTTATAGGTAACTACCTTTTCATAATTGATAAATTCGGTAAACTTATTTTGTTCTCTCCAAAGATCGATCAGTTCGGGGATGAAATAAATACCCGGTTCTATGGTCAAAACAAAACCGGGTTCTAATTTTCTTCCTAAACGAAGTGATTTACGTCCGAATTGAGTACTCTTGAGACGTCCGTCATAACCAACATATACTTCGCCAAGGTTTTCCATGTCGTGTACATCCAGTCCCATCATATGTCCGAGTCCACATGGCATGAACAAAGCGGCAGCGCCGGCTTTGACAGCTTCCATCGGATCGCCCTTAACGAATCCTAATTCTTTCAAACCTTCCATGATTACTTTGAGAGAAAGATCATATACATCTTCAAATAGAATACCCGGACGAAGGGCGGCAACTGCCGCTTCATGTGCAGCTACGGAGATAGCATATATTTCTTTCTGGCGTACGGTGAATATAGAATCTGCCGGAATCGTTGACGACATATCACCGGCATATCCCATTTCCGTTTCGGCTCCTGCATCGAGCAATAGCATATCACCGCTCTTAATCATATTACCATGATAATGGTTATGAAGTGTTTGTCCGTTTATGGTAGCAATAATAGGGAAAGAGAGTTGATAATCATTTGCATAAGCTACTTCGGCTACCGCTGCAGCTACTTCACTCTCACGTATACCGGGACGAACCATACGCATAGCTGTCAGGTGCATATCAGCTGTTACAACACAAGCTTTCTCTATTTCTACTATTTCTTCGACCGTTTTATAATTACGTTGATTAATAACACCTAAAATAAATGACAGAGAAGGCTTTTCTGTGCCAGGATAGATATCCAGCCAAGCAAGGAGTTTCACCTGATGTTCCGCCCGGTAAACCGGAAGATAATGGATATCTTGTTTTTTCTGCCGGGTATTTTTTAGGTATTCTTCTATTTCTTTTGACGGACGAATATCGGCAATACCTATACTTTCACCCTTTTCTTGTAAAGTAGGCTGCGTACCCATCCATACGATGGCGTCGATAGTAAGCTCGTCTCCAAAAATTATTTCCCTGTCATTGTCAATATCAATAATAGCATTTAGTTCGGCATATGATAGACCGAAAAAATACAAAAAAGTAGAATCCTGACGAAAATGATATGTATTATCTGCATAATTCATTCCCGACTCATCATTTCCTAAAAATAATAACAAACCCGAACCTACTGTTTGTTTTAATTTCGCCCTGCGGGCAATGTACGTTTCTTTACTGAACATAATAGCTGTATTTTGTTTTGTGCTATCAAAGATAATGAATCAAAAGAAAGATAGGTCTAATCTACCAAACATTTTGCGCTAAAAATCTTTCGTAGTATGTGGAAAAGCCTTACATTAGCGTACTTTTTCGGAGCAAAAAGATTGAGTGTAACAAATAAAAATCTAAATGGTTGATCAAGACAGGATTATAAAGATTAACATCGAGGAGGAAATGAAGTCTGCATACATTGATTATTCAATGTCTGTTATTGTATCTCGTGCTCTTCCTGATGTTAGGGATGGTTTTAAACCGGTTCATCGCCGTGTACTTTTCGGAATGAATGAACTTGGTAATACATCCGATAAACCTTATAAAAAATCTGCAAGAATTGTTGGTGAAGTTTTAGGTAAATATCACCCTCATGGTGATTCTTCTGTATATTTTGCAATGGTGCGTATGGCCCAGAAATGGTCATTACGCTATCCTTTAGTTGATGGGCAAGGAAACTTCGGTTCCGTAGACGGCGATAGCCCTGCGGCTATGCGTTATACCGAAGCCCGTTTGAGCAAATTGGCCGAAGAAATGCTTCGCGATATTGATAAGGATACAGTAGATTTTCAGTTTAATTTTGACGATACGTTGAAAGAACCTACCGTATTACCGACTCGTATACCGCAATTATTGGTTAATGGGGCTTCCGGTATCGCTGTAGGTATGGCAACAAATATGGCTCCTCATAATATGGGTGAGGTGTTAGATGGTTGTATCGCTTATATAGACTCTCGTGGCGAAATAGATGTTGAAGGCCTTATGCAATATGTAAAAGCGCCTGATTTTCCTACGGGTGCTACTATCTATGGATATACAGGAGTCAAGGATGCTTTTGAAACTGGTAGAGGACGTATCGTCCTTCGTGGTAAAGCTGAAATTGAAGTGGAGAATAATCATGAGAAGATTATTATTACCGAGATTCCTTATCTGGTTAATAAAGCAGAACTTATTAAATATATTGCCGACCTGGTAAATGACAAGCGCATAGAAGGTATATCTAATGTAAATGATGAATCCGACCGTATGGGGATGCGTATTGTAGTTGATGTTAAAAGAGATGCAAACTCCAGTGTCGTATTAAATAAATTATATAAGATGACTGCCTTACAGTCGTCTTTCAGTGTCAATAATATTGCTTTGGTTAATGGCCGTCCGCAGCAATTGAATTTATTTCAATTGATCAAGTTGTTTGTAGAGCATCGTCAGGAAGTTGTTATACGCCGGACAAAGTTCGAACTAAAGAAAGCGGAAGAACGGGCACATATCCTGGAAGGTTTGATTATTGCATCTGATAATATTGATGAAGTAATTGCTATAATCAGATCGTCGAAAAGTCCGCAAGAAGCAATTACCCGATTGATGGAACGTTTTGAGCTGTCTGAGATGCAAGCTCGTGCTATTGTAGAAATGCGTTTACGCCAATTAACCGGACTGGAACAAGATAAACTTCGTGCCGAATATGAAGAGATAGCAAAACTCATTGACCGTTTAAAAGAAATTCTGGAGAATGAAGATGTCTTGATGAATCTAATTAAAGAAGAACTGCTGGAAATAAAGGATAAATTTGGCGATGAACGTAAAACAGATATTATTTACGCTTCGGGCGAAATGAATCCTGAGGATTTCTATGCCGACGATGAGATGATTATCACAATCTCTCATATGGGCTATATCAAACGGACGCCATTAAGCCTATTCCGTGCACAAGGTAGAGGTGGAGTAGGAGCGAAGGGATCTGAAACACGTGATGAAGACTTCGTAGAATACATCTATCCGGCATCAATGCATGCTACACTGTTGATATTTACAGCTAAGGGTAAATGTTACTGGCTTAAAGTATATGATATACCGGAAGGAGCTAAAAATACCAAAGGAAGGGCTATTCAGAATCTTCTTAATATAGAACCCGATGATAAAGTAAATGCGTTTATCCGTGTCAAGAGATTAAAAACAGATACGGATTTCATTAATTCACATTATTTGTTATTCTGTACACGTAAGGGAGTTATTAAGAAAACATTGTTGGAAGCTTACTCTCGTCCACGTCAGAACGGTGTAAATGCAATCACCTTGCGTGACGGCGACGGACTGATTGACGTTCGAATGACAAATGGTACGAATGAAGTTCTCATTGCTAACCGTAATGGTCGTGCTATTCGTTTTCATGAAAACGTCGTCCGCGTAATGGGACGGTCTGCTTCCGGTGTGCGTGGTATGACATTAGATGACGATCCGAAAGACGAGGTAGTTGGCATGATTTGTATAAAAGACAAAGAAACGGAAACGATTCTGGTTGTCTCCGAACAGGGGTATGGAAAACGTTCGGATATAGATGATTACCGAAAGACAAATCGAGGTGGAAAAGGCGTGAAAACCATAAATATCACCGAAAAGACCGGTAAACTGGTATCTGTAAAAAGTGTGACAGAGCATAATGATATTATGATTATTAATAAATCGGGTATTACTATTCGTATGAAAGTTGCTGATTTGAATGTGATTGGGCGTGCTACACAAGGTGTAAGACTGATCAATTTGGAAAAACGTCATGACGAAATAGCTTCTGTATGTAAAGTAATGTCTGAAGAAGACGAAATAAATATAGAAGAAAAAGCAGAAAACGAAGCCATTGAAAATCGGACAGTCAATGCAAATCTAAAAGAAATGGATGACGATTTTGATGTATTGGAAGATGAGGATGATCTACCGGATGCTGATGACGATACGGAAGATATAGCAGAAGAATAATTTAAACAATTAGAAATATTAATCTCAAATGACTATCAAAATGAAACGAGTATTATTTGTAGTAGCGTTATGTGTAGCAGCTTCTACTTCTTTCGCACAAAAAAAAGCAGTAAGCGAAGCACAAAGCATTGCCAAAGGTAACAATGCCAATTATGACGAAGCTCGCGAACTTATTAAAGGTGCGTTAAATAATGAAGAGACTAAAAATGATGCTAAAACCTGGTATGTGGCCGGTTTTGTAGAAGACCAACAGTTTAGTGCCGAAAGAATGAAGCAAGTTCTGGGACAACAACCGAATGATCCTGTAATGTACGGGGCTTTAATAAAGATTCTTCCTTATTTCGAAAAAGCATATGAGTTAGATCAATTACCTGATGCAAAAGGTAAAGTAAAACCAAAATATACAAAAGATATCAAAGGTATATTAGGCGCCAATCATGTTTATTACATCAATGGTGGAGCTTATTACTTTGATGAAAGAGATTATCAGTCGGCATATAATTTCTTTGAGCAATATCTTGAAATATCTGATTTACAAATGTTTAAAGGAGAACAGGTCGCTGCTAGAGATTCTAACTTTATGATGGTTCAGTTCTATGCTGCTGTTGCTGCTACTCAATTAAACAATTCCGATTTGGCAATTAAGGCATTAGAACGTGCAAAAGACACAGATTATAGAGGAAATGAAGTGTATCAATATCTTGCTTATGAGTACGAACAACTTAAAGATAGCGTTAAGTTGGAACAAGTATTAAAAGAAGGTCTGCAGAAATTTCCCAGTGAAAAATATTATTTGTTGAGCCTTATCAACAATTATATCTATTCAAACAGAAATGAAGAAGCTATTCAATACTTGAATACGGCCATTGCAAATGAATCAGACAATGCGCAGCTTTATGATGTATTAGGAAGAGTATATGAATCCGGATTGAAAGATTACGAAAAAGCGGAACAAAGTTTTATCAAGGCACTTGAGATTGATCCGAATTATACAGATGCTTTATCTAATTTAGGGCGTGTTTACTATAACCAGGGTGTAAATAAACTGAGTGATGCTAATATGATTAACGATGCAAAACTTTATCAGGAAGAATCTGAGAAGGCAAGAGACTTATTTAGAAAAGCAATGCCTTATTTCCAGAAAGTTCGTGAAGCAAATCCTGAAGAAAGAGATGCTATGGTAGCTTTGAGAAGTATCTATTATAATCTGAATATGAATGCAGAGTTTGATGCGATCGAAGCTGAAATGAATAAGTAAAACCTGTATCAAAATAAAGAAAAAGGCCGTTGAAGAAATCAACAGCCTTTTTTTGATCAATATAGTAACAAGACAATTAGTAAAAGAGTATAAAAAAATACATTTCTTGCCGTATGGCCGAGGGTTTTGTTTAAGGCCCTTCCTTCCAGCCGGGAGAGTTCTTTCCATGTCGCCACGAAAAGGACAAAAAAAGTTGCAAACAGAAAGTCAATCCACCAGACAGCTTGTATGAGCAAGGGAAATATAATGAGCAGAGCAAGTAGTCCGTTCAGCAGATAAAACGCCTTTCCGAAAGTACGTCCGAACAATACGATTGTTGTCCGTTTACCCACTTTTTTATCCTGCTCATAGTCTCGGTAATTATTCACTACTAAAATATTAATAGATAAAAAACCTACGGCAAAGGATAATAAGAATGAAAGAAGGCTGTATGATAAAGCCTGCACATAATAAGTAAAACAAACAGGAATGACTCCATAAAACAATAATACACATACATCTCCCCACCCATTATATGCCAATGGATAAGGACCGGCGGAATAGGCAAGAACACAAACGGCAATCCCGACTCCTACAATAAGGAGCTGCCAACCACCATAATAAAGTAAACCTAATCCGCATAAACAAGCAAGCCCTAAGGCAATAAATGTTCCAATCAACATGTTTTCCGGAGCAATCCAACCGGAGGCAACCGCCCTCTCAGGCCCTAAACGCTCTTCGTTATCGGCTCCCTTCTTAAAATCGAAATAATCATTGGCGAAATTACTGGCGATTTGTGCCAGTAAAGCTACTAAAAGGCAAAGAATGGCAGGTATTATTTTAAATACACCATCACGATAAGCTAATGCACATCCTAAAAGTACTGGGCTGACAGATGCTGTTAATGTACGGGGGCGTGCAGCTTCAAGCCAGGAACGAATCGGTGATTTCTTATTATCCATGATTCTTTTTTACATATTTTCTGCAAAAATAGAAACAAATAAACCAACTGTTTGCTTTTTGTAAAAGAAATCATACTACATTTGTAACATGAAAAACATTCTTTTCGTAACAGGTATCTTTATTACTTTCCTGTTCTTCCACACTCCTGATGAAGAATTGGCGGATGATACCTTTGCATTAAATAAATGTGAAGCCGTAGTACTTGAAAAGAATGCAACAAAAGATATACAACATCGCTTCGAGATAATCAGTAATGATCTAAAAAATAGTAATTGCCGGACTCCCCGAAGGAATGTACAAAAAACAAATCTTTTACCTAATAATAATAAAGTACTTAAGAATATCATACGTATTCTTCAAGACTTTCAATTGAAAGAGAAAGAGCTACTTCAGAAAGTATCCGAATACGTTGCCAAACGTCAAACCCTTTATTTGGCTTCTCTCCTTTCCCGTAGGGGATACCATGTGTATGCCTTGCGGAAGATCACTATTTGATTTGTACATACCTGGCATGTAATATTAGCTCCGGTATTCAAAGAAAAATAATTTTAATATACTAATTCAAGCAAAAATTTATTATGCGTATCAACAAAGACTTGGTAGACGCAGTCATGATGCTGTCGTTTATCATATTGGTATTGGTTGGAACAACCGATTTTGAAAATGAATCACAAAAGAATATCATTATGGGTATTTTGGGTGGTCTCACTGTATTGATGGTCATTTTTCGTGTAATCAGAGGTCGTCTGCAACAAGATACAAACGATCAGGATTAAGCTGATACCAAAAATCGAAATAAGATGTCCGAGAAAGCTTCCTGTTGTAACTTCCGGGTGACCAGGGGTTATTCAAATTACGTTTTCTACCTATTATAATAACTTGCTGTTTTTTTGAATATGGATATCATCCATACAACAGGAAGCCGGGACATCTTTACTTTTACCTTACATCATATTTGACAAAGAAATAGAAGCAGGCGCCGAACAGGACGGCTATCATAACGATCATAACCATTAAATAGCCGCTGATGAATAAAAAGCGTTGGGTAAAGGGGGCAACCTGTTCGCGGTACTGCGGAATCTGGTCTACGGCTACCGGCTTCTTACTGGTGGAATAGTCTTCGTAGGGATTATACCAGTGAGGGCTGTCCGCGTCTTTGGCGTCTATGTCTTTAAACCATTGTAGAAACTGTTCCTGGAAAATATGCAGATCGTCCCAATTCTTTCGGAACCGCAAATAGCCTCCTCCCAGAAAAGCTTCGTTGATATAATCGTATTGGGCGATGGGCGAGAGGAGCGTAAACCGGCGGGTATCTTCAAATTGCCGGAACATTTGCAGGTAATAGGCGTCCCGCTGCGGCTTTTCGGCGTTCAACAGATTCCGTTGATTCTCGGCGCGGCGTTCGTGTACGTCCCAGAAAGGGTTATTGCTTGAAGAGCCCCAACTGTTGGGCTTTGCGTTTTTATTTACATCCATCTTTGCTTCATCGATCGCCTGTTCTACTTTGTCGGCCGAAGGGATGGGAAACAGTTTCTTTGCCCAGAATACGGAGGTATTGGGAATTATGACTGCCGCAAACAACCAGAAACAAAGTGAGATTAACAAACTGACATTCGAATAGCGGGTAACGGCCGACGA
>JAISDJ010000353.1 GCA_031264865.1 Tannerellaceae bacterium
GCAGGTGTTGCCATTGGAAAATCAAATGAAGCAGTTGAAGTCAATCTGCTTTTAAATGAGATTAAAACCAGTCTTCACAACGTTTATCACGATTTATTGACTAAAGAGAACAGCGTAAATGCCGAAAGAGTAAAGAATATCTTTCTTGGCATTGACGTAAAGCATCAGACTGTACTTGAACTTTTCCAACGGCACAATGAAGATGTTGCCAAGTTAGTCGGTATCAGTAAATCCAAAGAAACGCTCCAAAAATATGAAGTTGCCCGTACCCGCATGGCTGACTTTATCAAGGAGTATTATAATGTGTCGGATATATCTTTGAAAGAAGTAAACCACATGTTTTTACACAACTTTGAGATTTACCTGATGACATCCTGTAATTGCAAGGAAAATACTACTGCAAAATTCCTGCAACGCTTCCGTACAATAATTATCATGGCAAAAAACAACGGCTGGATACATATTGATCCGTTTGCCAATTTCAAAATAAGATTCAAAAAGACGGATCGCGGTTATTTAACCCAACAGGAAATAGATGTTATCATGCGTAAGGAATTTAGTTCGGAACGCCTTGAACGGGTACGGGATATATTTATTTTCAGTTGCTTTACCGGACTTGCTTATATAGATGTTAAGAATTTACACCGGTCAAATATCCGTACTTCTTTCGATGACGGATTGTGGGTTATGGGTAAACGTGAGAAAACAGGTGTAAACTACAATGTCCCGTTGCTTGACGTTCCGAAACAAATAATAGAGAAGTATTCAGATAAACTGCCTGACGGAAAAGTGCTTCCCGTTATGAGTAATCAAAAAATGAATGAATATCTGAAGGAAATCGGAGCAATCTGCGGAATTGATAAGGATTTAACATACCACCTCGCACGCCATACATTTGCTACTCTGACACTTACAAAGGGAGTTTCCATTGAAAGTGTATCAAAAATGTTGGGACATACCAATATTAAAACCACCCAAATTTACGCAAGGATAACCGATGTTAAGGTAAGCAATGACATGGCTTCGTTCGCTGAAAAACTGGAAGAAAAAAAGATTAAGTCCAAATCCAATTTGGACAAACTGTTCGAGTGTCTATCCTTGGGCGAAAAAATGGCGTTATTTAATCTTCCTAACACATTGTCGAATGATCCGGAAAGAGTGAAACGTATATCCATGATGTGGCACAGCCTTTCGGAAGAAGAAAAATCTTCTCTTTGGGCAAATACATTTGAAGATGAAAATAATTTCTCTTTCAAGTCTGAAGCGAGTACATTGAAAGTAGCAGTCAATCGATAAAACATATAATCATGGAATTACAAATTATTCAAAGCAAGATTTATGAAATCAGGGGAATGCGTGTCATGTTGGATTACGACCTCGCCGGGATGTACCAAGTGGAAACAAAGAATCTGAAACGCTCTGTTCGTCGTAACATAGAGCGTTTTCCTGATGATTTTATGTTTGAACTCACGAAAGATGAGTATGATTTTCTAAGGTGCAATTTTGGCACCTTAGAAAATTCCGGCAGAGGACAGTATGCAAAGTACCTTCCTTTCGCATTCTCCGAGCAAGGCGTAGCTCAACTTTCGAGCGTACTCAACAGCCCTTTGGCGATTCAAGTCAATATTTCCATAATCAGGGCTTTTGTTACTTTGCGTCAATATGCACTGGGTTATGCGGAATTAAACCGTAAACTGGAGGATTTTATGATAGAAACCAATATGCAGTTCAGCGATATTTATCAGGCGCTTACGGAACTGGCTGCCCAAAAGGAGCAGGAGAATAAGCCCCGTAAACGCATAGGTTTTTATGTTCAACACGAAGAAGAATAAGTAAGTTATGGAACGGGGATATATCAAAATAAAAGAAAACAGCGAGAATCAGCTAATTGTTGAAGCAAAACTCGTAAATTGCACCCTGTGGATGACAAAGCACGAGATAGCTGATTTGTTTAATGTATTCGTAAGTTCAGTCGGTAATAACCTTCGGGCTATATTCAAGTCCGGGATACTACGGGAGGAAAACATAACCCGAATACATAAATTCGAGAATAACGGCCGCCAGTATGAAATGACACTGTACAATCTGGAAGCATTGATTTTTATCAGTTATCGCATAGCATCCTGTGAAGCACAAGCGTTCAGGGAGTGGGTAATGCGGGCATTGACCGAATATACCCGGACGAAACCCCAAAAGGAAAGGGAAGTTTTGATTGTGTATAATTTATCATCAAAACTTCCTGCAATAACGCTTAACTAATTCAAAGTATAACAGTATAAATAGTTCAAGTATGAAAAATGTAGTTTATTTATTAATTGCGGTTTTCCTGGCATCTTGCGGCGGTTCAGGCACAAACAGTATTTATGGGAAAACCATTACTGAGTACCTTCTTAAAGGTAAATCCAACGACCTTGATTTGAAGGTTGTGGAAATGACGGAACAGGGCAAAGTTACGGTTGCCGACAGTATCGCTTATCTTACCGATGAGTTCAGAAAAGACAGGCAACTTATTGTCAAGCGTGTTGAACTCGCTAAGAAAATGACGGAAGAACTATTGTCTAAAACAAAAAGACAAAACGAGATTGACAGGTACAATGCCGACATTGTCGTGATGAACAACCGTATTGATTCATTAAAGAATCTTGTTCCTGATAATTTGCAAGGCTATGACAGCCGGAATGCAAATGATGCTCTTGCAATTATCGTAAGATGCAAATATTCCGTTCAACTTGCAGGTAAACCAATCGAAGAAACATTCGATTTCTATTTATCTCCTGACGGAAGTAAATGCTACGGAAAAAAGGGTATTTAGTAAGTCCTTATAAAACAGAAAGCCTGTTTCTCATTTGAAGAAGCAGGCTTTTATATTATTATGCCTTTTGATATATCTTTTTGACAGCCTTATTGTCGTATGTAACATCTTCTTTTAAAACCCAGCTCATATCTTCGGGTTTATTGGCGAACAAAGGTATTCCCTTTTCAAGAGTTTCAGGAACGTAAGTAATAATCATTTCGTCAATCAAGTCATTGTCAAGCAACAACGATATAAGTTGTGCGCCGCCAACGAGCCATATATCTTTCCCGTTTCCTTTTTTAAGTTTGGAAACAGTTTCAACGGCATTTTCAATAATGAAATTTACGCCCTCTCTTTTCATTACAGGATGCCGTGTTACTGCATACACCGTTTTATCTTTGTATGGCCAAAGAATATCCATACAAATAAAATTACTGTATGTGTTACCGCCCATTATAACGGTATCAACCGAATCCAAAAAGTTTTTATGATCTTCCTTAGAGGGTAACGGATAACCGATTAGCCAATCAAGATCGCCGTCCGGCGGGGCAATAAAACCGTCAATGGATGCTGTAATGTACAATTTCAATTTTCTCATGTCCTTATCCTTTTATAAATATGTCCATTTAGAACATCCGCCGGACTTAAAAAGAAGCGTGGAACTCACACTGCTCCACTACGAGGCACTGGTATACCCTTGGAAGAAGACAGGCAAGCCCACGCTATACAGTGTATAGCATGAACATTGCGCATCAGTCTCTTCCGTTTGAAAATTACCAGTTTTCGTAGTGAGACGTTCAGCGAACGTTATGTTGTATATATCAACGCAGAAACAATATTGATATTCTGCGGTATAACTCTATTTTCCAACTGCAAATATACGCAATCAAATGGACATGCCGATTAAAATTCAATAGATATGTTGCTTGGGGCTTATTGTCATGCCTTTAGAATAGCACTATCAATCAACTTTTCTTTTTACTACACTTCTCTCGATATAATTTCTTCCTCTTTAAGCAGAGTATCTAAAACGGGTACTTTTTGACCTCACGTTTGGGATACAAAGGTATTCCGTCGAATCCTGTCGCCAAATTGTTTGTGAAAAAATCTTCCTCTTTCCCTACGGGCGAGCGTATTTGTTCCCCAAAAATTTGTCTTCGGCGGATTTCGCCGACCTTTTGATGTATCCGAAACATAAGGTCAGTACACCGGCTCCGATACGGCATAAAAAAAAGTCAGAAATTATGAGAAGTATAATAAAAAATAGGAAACAAGGTAGTAACCTTCCAATTAGCATAAAATTGGTTGTAAAAATCGCATTAGTGGCTTCGGGCTTCTCCGTGTGGGGAACAGGGTTTATTTGGGCTTTAGTTGGCTTGTATCTCTTTCTTCCCATTCTTCGGGGTATCCTCTCCGTGTTGGTGGGTTTTGGGGCTATAATCCTCTTTCTTCTCATTCTCCTGACCTTTTTATAATCCATTAAAATTTAGAGTTATGAGCAAAGTATTTTTATTAGGTGCAAGCAAAGAAATTGACAGGGCTAAACAAGTGGTAGAAGCGGGTCGGTTATCCAAATGGAGGGTTACAGTTATGACAGGTCTGCAATATCTGAACGCATTAAGACGTAAAGACAGGGCAGTAATCGAGGAATACACTCAAATAATGTATTATTTTGAACTCGTCGAAATAGCACATAAACCCGATACCCGGTAATATGGCAGGTTGCAGGAAAAGGAAAATATGTATCCTTACCCTGTACCTGACTTCCTCTCCGGGTTGTAAATATGTTGTAAGAAATTTCATGCTGTTTTTTCGTTTAAAAATTCGTCTTTCAATATGGCTAACAGGCAGTAACACCATTCAGACGGATTCAGGAAGCGTTTATCTTTCCTTACTTCGTAATGCAGGTGGCTACCCGTTGTTACCCCTGTATTGCCCACACAGGCAATTTGTTGGGTTATCGTTACCGAATCCCCTATATTTACCAGTGCCCTGCTTAAATGTGCATAGAATGAGCGGAAACCGCCCGAATGTTCAATCTCGATAAAATTACCATAGCCCGAAACATACCCTTTGCGGATTACGATACCGTTGCCGGCAGCGTACACGGGAGTACCTTTTGCTTTCGCAATATCAATTCCTGTATGGAATTTTCGGACTTTGTAGATAGGATGTTTCCGCCAACCAAAGCCCGATGAAACAACGGGTTGCTTTATCGGGAAAATAACGGGATAGTCGGATAGTTCGCTGACGGACATTTGCATCGAATCTGCTATTCTAAGAAAATCGCTCACGGAATAGACATTTTTCATAAGCATTTCTATTTCCGGTTTTCTGTTTGGCGAACTGTTCGACCACCCCGATATAGGTAGCAAAGCGATGAAGACCGTTATTATGTATTTCATAATCAAACCATAAATACAAGAAGTACCCGAATTGCTTCGGGTACTCGCTTATTTTACCTATTCTTCGTCTTCGGTATCTCCAACATCCCCGTTGTCATTCTGCCAGCTGAATGTCTTTTGCACTACCTGTCCGAAATTATCTTCGATATACACATCAATAACTTGTTGGTCGGTCGTGCGGGAAGTATAGTAAAGCCTGAATACGGTTCTCTCCAAAGGGTATCTATCATTCGGCAGGAACAGCGTTCCGTCATCCATCCGCAGTTCCCCTTTGCCGTCAGGCTGGAAGTAGCGGATAAAAAACCGGGCCTGTTCGTATTCGCCCTTTTTTACTAATTCACACCTGATTTCCGCAGTTTCATCCTGAATGATTTTTTTCTGCACCGGCATAGTAACCAAATCAAATGAGTAAACCTGATTAACATCCAAATCACTACTACAGGCACAGACTATTGCCGATAGCAATAGCGTGTATAAAATATACGCTGAAAACTTTTTCATTTTGAAGTGTCTTTTAATTGATTATAAATTTTAGTCCTACTCCGAACTGTGTGTGGAAATGCCCTGTCGAAGTACCCCATAATATCCGTTCACGGGCGGTCAGGAGAAACACAACACGGTCGCTCAGGTAGGTTTCCATTTCCAACGTAATTGCACCGCCGTAAATGAAGCTGTCTTCATTCCGAAGCGTTGAGCCGTCAAAGAGCGTTTTTTCTCCCCAGTTACTTGTTTCGTATCCGGCAAGAGCCGAACCGCCCAAAGAGAAAAGAACTGCCTTATTACGGTCTGAAAGGAATTTCAGGTAATAACCGCCCTCTGCCGTAAACTGACTGACGGGTATCCTGTCCTCTTTATACGGGTAGTATTTATTCAGGAACTCCGCACCGAACACCCATTTGTTGGCGTGTTTGGTATAAGTTGCCATTTGCAATCCGAAGTAATATCCCGGTTCGTTACGGTTATCCTTTGAATGAAAACCGTCCACCATTCCGCCTGTTACCTGTATGCCTTGCATACCGGGTAAACAACGCTGTGCGTATGCTTGGTCTATAAAGACCGGGCACAACGCCAGCGTTAGTATAAGAGATAGCCGTTTGGATAAAATTCTCCCGTTCGGCAGAACACAAAACCTGTTTTGTTTCTGCGCTCTCTTAATCGAATTTTTCATCTTACTTCGTTTTCAGTTCGTTGATAACTTTGGCACGAACGAGGTCGGCATTCTCAACCGTAAAGGATTGATGACGGCCACCCTCTTTTTCATTCAGTTCGATGATGAGCATTTTGTCATCCGGAATCGTGAATTTCGACAGGGTAAAGACACACCTTTCTGTTTTCTTTCCTTCTATCGTTGTCAGATTATTGTGCGCCCGAAGCGGCATAATTACCTGTTCCTGAATAGCGGTACGTTTGGCTACTTTCTTATCTACGATTTTGAAATTAATGTAATCCACATCGAACGGCACATTTGAAGAATTTTTCAGTTGCATATGGAAATAAAGCAAGCCGTTATGCGTGTATATCCCTTTGAGCGTGTATTGTATGCCGAAGCGTTTGGAGCCGATATGCTTTATTTCTCTGTCATTATTCTTATATATAGACTTCATTATCAGCTTGACGAGCAAGGGCGATTCGCTCCCCAGTTCCCTCATATAAATCTCCATTGCATTGTTCGGTCTGTTTACAGCTTCCCCGTCATGAATAAAGTCGGTCATTTCAATGGATAGCTTCACAGGTTCATCGGCATATTTAACATTAAAAGTGTAATATG
>JAISDJ010000369.1 GCA_031264865.1 Tannerellaceae bacterium
GTACATAAATAAAATGCAAGCAAGAATAGCTATTTTACAAACTTTTTTGACCGCATGAAGACACCGGATTATGTGCAGAATCGTTTTGTGTACACTTTATCCGACTTTTGAGATAATAACGCTTCTTGTCTCATTCGCCTATATGATGACCATTAATCCTCTATACACCATTATTTATTTTACTGTTTTTCCTTTTTTTATATGGCTGCAGTTTAAGATTTCCGCTCCGATACAAAGTAAGGCTAGAGTGATGTCTCAAGAGATGGCGGGTTTTAACGCTGTAGTAAATGATTGCCTGCAAAATACCTCTCTTATAACGGCGTACTCTCTTGAAAATATTGTAGAAAATCGTTACCTCTCAGCCTACGACAATTACTATACAGCGTTAAAGAAGTACATAAATTCATTATTGAAACTGGTTATTTCTGGAACTTTGGCGACGATGACGCCATTCGTATTTATCAATGTAGCGGCGGGGTACAGCGTTATTAACGGCGGTATGACGGTTGCTTCTTTTATAGCTTTTACGGCTGTAGCCTCCACAGCGGGAGATTGGCTTAATTGGCTTTCACAGCGCCTCGGAACATTTAAGGCGTCTCAGGCCGGAGCGGTACGACTCAATGAAAATGTGAGCGAAAATATAGAGGACATTTACAGCGGTTCAGAGATAATTGAAAGCCAAAGTGACGAGATCGCGGTAAATTTTGAAGATGTTTCTTTTTCATATGGGGATAAAGATTCGCTTGCGCTTGATAGTGTTTCATTTAAGATCAGAAAAAACGAGCGAGTCGCGATTGTAGGCGGAAGCGGCAGCGGTAAAAGCACAGTGTTGAAATTATTGCTAGGTTTATACGAGCCGCTTTCCGGCAATATTTCGGTATCGGGGCGGCATATAAGCGGAATTTCCAAAACTGACCTTCGCTCCCATTTAGCGTATGTGCCTCAAGATAGCTTTCTATTTCCATATTCCATAAGGCAAAACGTAACCTGCCAAAATGGAGCGCTTAACAATACAGAAGAAAGCAAAATGATACAAGCGTGTATAAATGCTGGAATACTTGATTTTGTTAATGAGTTACCAGATAGATTCGATACCGTACTGTCAGAGTCATCGGAAAATATTTCAGGCGGACAAAAGCAACGGATAGCTCTGGCAAGGGCTTTCTATAAAGATTCACCCGTATTGTTGTTGGATGAAGCCACATCCGCACTGGATACCGTAACAGAAAACGGCGTGCTTGATGTAATTAATACCCTTATAGAGGGCCGCACGGTCATAATGGTTGCCCATCGCCTAAAGGCTATTTTGGCGTGTGAAAATATTATTGTTATGGAAAACGGCAGGATCACAGGCACAGGAACCCACAAAGAGCTGCTGAAAAATAATAAGACATATACTGCTTTTTATGAATCGCAGCTAGATGACGAAATAGGGGATGAGTGACTCAAAGTGGCTAAAGGATCTCAAAGCAGGGTTACAACGTCTAAATATTGTAAAATTTTCAGGTTTATGCGCCCCTTTATGATTGCTTATATACCCGGGGTTATATTATATAGTTCACAAGGATTTATCTTTTCTTACATAAACGCGCTGTTCATAAACAAGCTAATCACTGCCATACTAAACGCCAACAGCGGCGTAAGCGCCAATGGCAGTGGCATTATGCTGGCTGTGGTTTTCTACTTGGGTTTAAGCCTCTTCGCAATGCTTATTGTAGCTGCCGGAGTTTATTGTTTCGCCATTAGTGAGGCCAAAGCCACAAGAAATTTGAAGGCAAGTCTTTTTAGGATATTTATTGCCAACAGTATCGAAAAAGCTGCCGCCACGCACTCAGGCGAGGATATAGCGGCCATTAATACAGACGCTACCCTCGCCTCAGGCATATACGGAAATTCGTTAAGTCCGTTTTTATCCTGCGTCATTTCAATACTAATGTCATCAATAATAGTATTTTTTATTGATGTTAGATTGGGACTGGCCTCTGTTGTTTTGGGAGCGCTATTGGCTTTTCTCCAATTTAGGTTTGCGGGGCCGCTGGCCAAAATAAACAAAAGGCAGCTTGAGGTCAACGCGAATCAATTTAAGATTATATCAAATATGTTATCAGGTAATTTGACTATACGCAGTTTCAACTTGCAAAAGAGCCAAGAAGAGATTTTTGAACATGAAAATGCCGAATTGAGAAATATATTGTTTAAGCAAGCGTTTATTTCGTTATGGCAGGACTTATTTACGACAGTTCAAGGATGGTTTACGCTCTGTATAGTATTTGTTTTGGGCGGCTGGCTTGTAGCGTCCAATCAACTGGATTTCGCATCGTTGATGATGGCTCCGCTTATGTGTTTGGCTATTGCGGATGGGATGTCCGGCATCGGGAGCGCGTGGGCAAATTTGCAGCAGCCAATCGCGGCCGCCGAAAGGATTTTCGTGATTCTTGATGATTCTTCTGATGTTGACGATTCAAAGAAAAGCCCGCCAACAAGTACCACATGGGACGGTCATTATCAATTGCGACTCAACAAATTGAATTTTAGATATAATAACGCAGAACAATATGCGCTGCAAGATATTGATATTACAATAGGCGAGAACGAGATGATCGCGTTTGTCGGCGAGTCCGGCAGTGGAAAATCCACACTATTGCGCGCTATTATTGGGATGTACAAACGTGATGATCTGCTTATGTCGGTGGGAAACATGGCGTTTGATTGTAACGATATGGTATCATGGCGAAATAAATTTGCTTATGTGGATCAAAGTTGTAAGTTGTTTGATTTGAGTATAGAAGAGAATATAGCCCTTGGCGCCGGTAATTCTGCAAGAGAGAATGAGATAAAATTTGCGGCGGCACGCGCTTTTGCCGATGAATTTATAGAATCATTTCCAAATGGATATAAAACGCCATGCGGCGAAAAAGGTTTATCTTTATCGGGCGGGCAAAAACAGCGCATAGCAATAGCGCGAGCGTTAATAAAAAAATCCCCTGTACTGGTTTTTGATGAGGCTACATCAGCTTTGGATATGGAGTCGGAAAAAAACATAATGGCCACGATCGCCGGCCTTCGAAAGGATCATACAATATTGATTACAACGCATAATCTTAACAATGTAGTTGACGCCGATAGGGTTGTTGTTATGGATAACGGAAAGGCAATCGGAATGGGCTCTCATAAAGAGCTAATAAAAAGCAACGATGTATATAGAGCTTTATTTACGCAAAGCAAAAATTCAGCAATGTCAAGCTGAGCTTAGAAATGCGGATTTTAGGAAGACGGTCTACACTGCCATTGGCATGAATTTGGATGGCAGAAAAGACGTTTTGGGTATGTAAGTCGGCGAAAACGAGAGGGCCACAGTGCTCAATTGGAAGGCCAATTTCTCCTAATATTTCGCTAATTCGTATTGAGGTTACCGCACCGCAACTATAAATGTAACATCATCCCTTATCCTAAGCATTTACAGAATTAAACATTAACTCTTCCGATTTGTCATTTGTTTTTTGCGATGAGAAGTTACCTTAGAGATAGCTTATGTCTTAAGGGAGCTTTTGACAGTGCCTATATTAGCGCATTATTTTGTAGACTATGCAATTTATGACATTTTTTGAGTTGAACCTGTCAAACGCGAAGATAAACAAGGGGAGTTATTTATGCAGGCTAACTGTAGTGACAAATTTAATGTTGATGTTGGGATTCGCCTTCGGGATTTACGCGTAAAGCATGGCTATACAAGAGAAATGATGTGCGAACTTGCTGGCATTAATGACAAATATTTATATGAAATTGAAGTTGGAAAAAAAGGGCTATCGGCGAAAAAATTATATGCGCTTTCTCGTGCTCTTTGTGCTACAATGGATTATATTGCTTCAGGTGAAAGTGATTTTTAATCCCAAAAGTCGGATAAGGTGTACACAAATCAACTGGGCGCATAGACACCCAGCCGCTCCAAAAACAAGGTGTCGCGTTCAGTGATTTCTGTTGACCACCTTTTAGTCATGAGGGC
>JAISDJ010000371.1 GCA_031264865.1 Tannerellaceae bacterium
GTCTGTTAAGTCAAGTCAACAGAAATATCGAAAAACGCCTTGTTTTATGCGCATTTCTCTCAGCGGATGTAGTGCCGACAATTAGTGTAGACCCAATAATCTCTGGGAGTTGAGGATAAGCTTTTAGCGTCTTCAATACATACACACAACCATCTTGATAGTTTATCTACATCCGCATCATACCAAGGGATAATTGCTCCGCTTTTTAGTTTGATATAATGCTCAATATTATCTATCACAACGAAATTCATATGCCTAAGATTCATACATACTAGCAACCAAAGTGTAATTCTAAAGATGAACTGTATGCTATTTTCAACATTGTTTCGATCTATCTGTCCATCAATGGCGTCGAAAATCTCATTGATGTACTTAGTACTTTCAGATTCGGAATAACTAATGGCGTCGAATATCGCATCCTCTTCTAATGATGACATTTCGCGCACACTCTCGTTTTTAAAATGCCTATCGAAGTTCTCGATCACCTTTTTCCCTAAATTTTTGCCTTTAACTTCTTTAAATATCAGATCTCCAAGCGAATCTAAACAGCAAGCAAAAAACATCCAATGAACATAACCTTTGTCTGCAACGCCTATTGGAATATTAAATTTACGCTTGCCGAAGCGAACCTCATTTCTCTCAACTTCAAGGTCATATATAAGGTTAAATGTCTTGTTTCCAAAAACTGATTCTGCTTTACGCAGCATATGATGCACCTCAGTTGTTTTGCCGCTTCCTGGCGTTGCATTGATCTCAAATAAACTATCGGCACTATTAGTAATCAGATCATTAAACTCTTTTTTTCGTACAATAGCTTTTTCGATATCTTCCTCGCTTCTAACTGTTTCTCCATCATACATGGATTTAGCTGTGTCTCTATCATCTTTAACAAAGCCACCTTCGACGTAGATGTTATTAAAGAAAAATTCCTTGTTTACCTCCTCTTCAAGCCTTAAAATTTTAAGGCTATCCCTGCCGCGCGATGTCAATGGTGAGCAGGTGAGGAAATTAAAGAGGAAATCATAATTAACTTCATATTCCATTGTATGTACACTCCTTCATTATAATTAAACACGCTATTCTTTGTAGGAATACCTGTTATTTTCTAATATTCTGCACATAAATCCCGTATAGCTTTTTAATATGTAAGCCATCTAGCACTTCGAACGTAAAAGCCTATTTAAAATCTAAATAGTTCAGTAGTCGAAACTACTTGATGCTCATTTTTCAATACTTCAAACGCTTTTTTAAGTTCCTCAATTTTCTGTTTTACGTAGGTCAGCAACGCTGAATTGCCGCCGCCAAACACCTCTAAGCCATATGTCTCCAAAAAGCGTTGATAATGTACTAAAAACATGTGAACCCTATACACAATAAGTTCCTGAAGAGAGAATTCTTTTTTATCTCCTTTTATAAAAGTACGAAAAAGATGCTCACGTTCGAGACTAAGCCTTCCGAATGAACTTTTTCTTGCCGCTAAATCTACGCCAAAGAAATCCATGTCTATCACATTGAGCGCATCAATATATTTTGTGGCTTTGTCACATACTTTATCTATTTGGGCTATTACAGCGCTAACATTCTTGAGAAACATTATTGGCATCTTTTCGTTACAGTACAATGCGGCAAAAAACGAAAAATCAGAATGAATAGTAGACACAAAAAAATATCCTGATCTTGTTATCCGCACGCCATATTTGTTAACAGGGTATTTATTACAAAAGGATCCGTTTGTAAGATAATCATCCCACGCTTCTTCTAAGGCTTTAGCAAGTATATTAGAATCAGCTATAACATTTTCATTATAGCGGATTATAATCCAAGGCGCTGTAAGGGGTTTTTTATAGAACGGCCTATTGAGTGCACACAGAACATCAGCGAGCGGCTTAAAATGATATGTGAGGTTTAACCGTGGTATTGGGCAGCGTACATTAACATATGCGGCTTGTACCAATTCATGTAATTTCACAAAGTCTATGTTGTCCTCAGATCTGCTTCTTCGAGATAGCAGAACGAGGATTCTATTCGTTAATGTTCCTACAGTTTCACTGCTAATTATCGTATTCCTTGGTGTGCCTAATTTTAGGTCTCCAAAGTCTGATTGACTAACAATTCCACTCAACAAACACTGGAGCGCTGCTCTACGCATGAGAAATCTATTATTTCCTTCACTCCAAAACTTTTTAAATTGAGAAAGACTTATAGACTTTGAATTCGAATTCGAATTCGAATCATGCAATATCCAGAATATATTTATAGCTATCTCCGAAATAGAAGCAGCGATTCGCCTGATATTGCTGTTACACATTGATGATAACATATCTACAAGACTATGCCCTACTGTAAAGGCAGTGTCGTCAGCAATCAAAACATCAAGTATATTGAATACGTTATTTAGCCCATTATCCGCATATAAACCTTGAGCTTGGATATGCGGCAATAAGCTCATTTTCCTTTTCATGTACAACCATTCAAAGCTAAACCAGTTCGACATATCAATAGAATATTGCTCCGCAAAGTATTGAGTATATAGTGATACATAATTTGAAGTTTTTCTAATAACAGAAATTATCTTGAAATGCTTACTAAAATCCAAGCCAAATATTGCAAATAGGCTTCTGTTTGCTTCAACAAATCCAGACAACCATACTGCCAGTTCATTTACATCCTCGTCATACCAAGGAATAACGATTCCGCTGCTTTCTCTAATATAATGCTCAATATTATCTATCACTACAAAATTCATATTATCAGGTTCAATACATATTAGCAGCAAAAGTGTAATACTAAAGATAGCCCCTATGCTGCTTTCAACGTTGCTTCGATCAATCTGCTTATCAATAGCATTATAAAGATCGCTCAAGTAGATTATACTTGCAGATTCCGGGGAGGTAATAGCTTTAAATATTGATTCCTCTTCTTCTGTCGCCCTTTCGCGCGATTCTTCGTTATTAAAGTATTGTTTGAAATTTTTGCTCACCTTTTCCTGCATCCCCTTGCTTTTTACTTCATAAAAGATTAGGTTACAAAGTGAATCCAAACATTGAGCAAAAAACATCCAATGCGTCGAGCCATCTTCTCCGACGCCAACCGGGATTTGAAACAGTTGCTTGCCGATACGCACGCTGCTACGCATAACTTCAAGATCATAAACAAGATTAAACGTCTTGTTTCTAAAAAACGGCTTTACTCGGTGCAGTATATAATGCAGTTCAGTTGTTTTGCCACTCCCTGGAGTTGCGCTGATTTCAAATAAATAATCAGTTCTGTTAATTAACCGATCATAAAAACCATTTTTCGAGGCAACAGTTTTTCTGATATCCGCGCTGTTTCTAAATGGCTCTCCAACGTCATCAATATCAGATATAGGATTTTCATTGTCATCTATATCTCTGCCATCAAATGAATCAAATCTACTTTCGACATGGATGTTATTAAAGAAAAATTCTTCGTCTACGATATTTTCGATACCTAAATTTCTAAGGCTGTTTTTCCCACGCATAGTTAATGGCGAACAGGTAAAAAAATCAAATATGAAATCAGGATCGATCGCTCTAGTTTTCATTGAGTGCACACTCCTTTTGTTTACTGATTATATTCATCTATGTTGCTCCAAATTTCGCACTACGTGTTATGTTTATGAATCCACTCAATTTATAACGGAATCGAAGTTTATCTGGCGCTGTACGCTAAGCTCTAACTGTGGTTGCATACTATATTACGACACGAAATCATATCCATTAAATGGACTTACATAGGACTCAAAACACGATCCGGCGTCGGTTCGCGGCTACATTGTCATAGTCTGCGCTCGCCTAATACTTTCTACAATCCCCTTTATTGCCGTTTGAGCCTCCCTACATAAATCATTAGGGGTTTGATCATTTTCATCGGCTATTTTGAGATTGTATTCACCTAGAATCAAGGCGCACAGGTCGAGGATAATATGCTGATATCCATACCATTCATCAAGACTTACCTTTTGGGGATTAATATTATTTTGAGCATCCATTAACACATTTTGTAGTTTAGCGGCAATATATCTGAGTTCATAAAGCTCTTTCTCTGGGATAATGGTTTCCGCTTCGATGACTTGCCCTTTATATTTTGCCCTTATAACATCTGTGGTATAATGCAACGAAAAGATATTAAAAGACGTATCATCTAAACGATGCATACTATCTAATGTTTTGTGGAGTCTATCTACCAACAACAGGACATTCGCATAGAAACCGACACATGCATCCACTCTCTTCTGATGTCTGTATTTCCTAAGCCAACACGCCCCCAGCGCGGCAATAATCATTCCTACCAATACAGGATGTCCCTCAATAAAACAAAGAACTATGTTCATAATATGAAAAAACATCGCGTCAACTCCCTATTCTTTAAAACTCTTTAAAACTAAAAAGTTCTTTAGTCGAAACCACTTGACCGGCACTTTTCAATGTTATAAACTCTTTTTCAAGATCTTCAATTTTACCTTTCACGTGAGTTAATAACTGTGAATTGCCTTTTCCGAACACAGTCACACCATGTTTATTCAAAAACCGTTGATAATGAACTAAAAACATGTGAATTCTATACACAATGAGTTCCTGAAGAGTAACCTCTGTCATAGGCAGCCTAAGGAAAAGATGCTCGCGCTCATAAGCATTTGCGCCAAATGAACTTTTTCTCGCCTTTAAATCAGGTTGAAAGAAACGGTTGTCTATCTCATTGAGTGTCTTTGTATATTCTCGGGCTTTATTAAAAACTCTATCTATTTGTGCTATTACTTCATCAACTTTCTTAAGGAGCAGTATTGGCACCTCTTCGTTGCAATATAGCGCAGCAAAAAAGGAAAAATCGGGATGAATCGTGGATACGAAGAAATGTCCTGATTTTGTTATACGTGCACCAAACTGACTGACTGGATATTGGTTGCACGAGTCCCCATTTTTGCGATAGTCTTTCCAAGCGCCCTCTAAGGCAGTAGCGAGCATATCAGCATCAGGCATAACATTTTCATTATAGCGAATTATAATCCAAGGTGCTGTGAGAGGTTCTTCGTAGAACGGCTTATTAAGTGCACACAGAACATCCGCAAGTGGTTTGAAATGTTCTTCACGCTCCAAATTGGGTTTTTTATTCTTTTCAGTAGCATACGACAACTTTACCAATTCGTGTAGTCTAACAAATGAGTCGTCATTCACAGATTTACTTCTTCGAGATAATAGGACGAGAATTCGCCTCGTTAGTACTCCTACAGTTTCCGCGTTAATTGTCCTATTTCTTGGTGAGCCTAATTTCAGGTCAGCAAAGTCCTTCCCCTGAATGATTTTCCTTAACAAACATTGAATAGTTGCTCTACGCATAAGAAATATACTTTCCTCGTCCGCCCAAAAACTCTTAAACTGGGAAATACTTATGTGACTTTCATTCGAAGTACTCAGTATAGTGCATATGTCTATGGCTATCTCCGAAATAGAAGCTCCAATACGCCTAATGTTGTTATTGCATATTGACGACAACATTTCAATCAAACTATGCCCATATAAATAAGCCTGATCGTCAGAAGTTAGAGATTCAAGTACTTCAAATACTTTATCTAGTTCACTCTCATTGTCCTGTTTTTTAATAATGGCTAATAGGTTAGATTTTCTTTTTTGATATAAATTTTCAAAACTAAACCAGTCCGATATGTCAATAGAACATTGTTCATTAATATATCGAGTTTGCATTGACGCATACATTGAAGTTTTTCTAAGAACAGAAATTATCTTAAAATGCTCGCTGAATTCCAAACCGATATCATCATCAAAGAATGTTTTGTTGTCCCCAATAATTGCAGACAATATTTCAGATAATTTATTTACATCCTCATCATACCAAGGAATAACTGTCCCACTTTCTATTTTAATAAACTGTTCAATATTATCTATCACGATAAAATTCATATTATCCGGTTCAATACATATTAAAAGCTGAAGTGTAATTCCCCAAATATCAGCGATGCTTCTCTCAACATTGTTTCGATCAATCAGTGCATCAATGGCATCATAGAAGTCGTTGGCGTACTTGCGAATATTAGATTCTCTAGAGGTAATAGCATTAAATACCTCTTGTTCTTCTTCCCTTGCCATTACATATTTGTTCTCATTGTTAAAATAAATTTCGAAATTTTGCTGTACCTTTTCATGTTGGTTTTTGTTTCTAACCTCGCTAACTACTGTTCGATAAAGCGAATCCAAACAGTTAACAAAAAACAACCAGTGAATATATTCCTTTTTTTTAAGTTCAACCGGAATTGTAAACCTCTTTTGGCCAATATTAGCCTGATGTCGTGTAATTTCAAGGTCATAAAAAAGATTAAATGTCTTGTTATCGAAAAATCGTTTCACTTGGCGCAACATATGATGTACTTCAGTTGTTTTTCCGCATCCGGGAGTTCCGTTAATTTCAAGTAAATAGTCTGCTTTGTTTGTGACTCTCATATCAAAAGAATTTTTCAAAGCGACAGCTTTTCTGATATCCTCGCTTTCCTTTGAGAATGGATGCCCGGTATCATACTTTGCAGGCATGGAGCTTTTTTCATTATATATGTCACTAAGACTAACTCCATCAAATCTAGTTTTAGCATAGATATTATTGAAGAAAAAATCTTCATCTACTTTTTCTCGTATACCTAAACTGTTAAGACTATCTCTTCCACGCCTAGTTAATGGTGAAGCGGCGAAAAAATTAAAGAGAAAATTAGTATCAACGTTTTTTATCTTCATTGTATATACACTCCTTGCTTCTTTCCTGATGGCTGAGCCTTTTGCTTGGATTCCAATTCCGGTTTTTACTACATCCTTCCTGCTACGTAGTAATTTATGCCGTGAACTTCTAGAAACCTCCGCAAGAGTCGCATGGTAGGTTTTTAAAAGTCCTCTTCAGTATTGTTGCTGTATTACAACTCCGGGGTGTATGCCTTGCCCGTGTCTATCGTAATCGTTTTCTTCGCGCCGTCCCAGTCCACACCGAAGTCAAAGGTTTCTCCGACATCACGCAGTTTGAAATAGTTGTTGCCGCCGATATTGTATGCGGTAAAAGCAGCCGCCTTCCCGTCAACGACAATATCGGATTTTGTAGGCAAAGCTGACTTGTCTTCCGACCCCTTGCCTGTCAGCTCATCGCCGACAGAAGTATACGCCTTGCCTGTTGTGAGTGTGATCACCCTCGTTGCGGCGTCATAGCCAACTTCAAACTGTTTTTTCGTACTATTCAATGCATACGCTAGTTCCCGTAACTTGAAATAGTTGTTGCCGCCGATGTTATAGGCGTCAAATGCAACTGTTTTACCATCGATTATGACAGTGGCTGAAGTTGGATGCGCAAGCGCTGCTGCACTGACAGGTACAGGTTTCTCTGTAATTGGCTCATCCTTTACAAGTCGTATATTTCCACTATATCCGCCGCTATTTCGAGCATATACCAAGTCTTGATATGTACTGTCTCCATCGAAGTATATGCCTGCGCCTTTAAGTGATAATTCCAGCGGAACCCATAAGCTACCCTCACTGTCAACATACGGAGGCAATTCCGACAAATCAGAAAAAGACCACATGAATCCGTCATCCGTTTCCAAATTGCTATACCACAAATTCGATTCCGTATATTTTCGCTCAATATTCTGAATTACTGAAAACCCAATTGAGCCGGGTTCCATTCTACCGTCATACGTCTCAAGCTCATATCGAAGCGGTATTGAATAACTGACCCTTATGCCGGTTTCATTTATCTCTGATTTCTCCAACACCCAGCCTAAGGCCGTAGCTAACGATTCCATCTTCACATAACCGCCCCGTACTTCACCGTAATCGCCAATGTTGATAGTAACCTTTTCCGCCATTACAACAGTTGCGTTCAACAGAACGAACGCGCATACCAACATAAATATCGTAATTATTTTTTTCATTACATCCTCCTTCTTTCTCACTGTTTATATTGAACTCCGTCTAAACCATAGACAAGCTCGGGAAACCTGCGTTATGCCATCCTGCTAAGATTTTTTGCATCAATCTTAGTCGCTGCGCCTCGCCGGACAGCATAACATAGGTTTTCGGGATCTGTCTTTATTTCTACGGTCTTATAGCTACAACAAACCGATGCAGCATAGCCGCAACCTCAGCGCGCGTAGCCGCCCCTCTCGGATCAAAAGCGCCAGCGCCCTTGCCGTTGATAATCCCCGCTTCGTAAAGCGCTTCGACTGCTAGTAATGCGTAGCTTGATATCCTATCGGCATCGGCGAATCCTGAGTACTCACGTATATTCGGCAATGTTAAGCCCGCTTTATTCGCGTAATTCAATAGCATCACAGCCAGATCCTGACGTGTGATCTCGGCATTCGGCGCGAACAGTCCTCCGCCGACGCCGGTGACTATGCCAAAGTTCTCCGCCCATGCAACCGCAGCTGCGTAATACGCCGCAGTTGCCACATCGCTGAACGAGCTTATGCCCCCGATGCTAAGTTCGCCGCCTAAACGGTGAAGCACCGTCACGAGCATGGCGCGGTTCATCAAAGC
>JAISDJ010000049.1 GCA_031264865.1 Tannerellaceae bacterium
CTCGGGGTTGACTCCTTCAAAACTTAGTTTTGTTGACATGGAAAAATCTCCTGTCACTTTCTTCCAGGCAAAGAAGAACTCATCGGTCTTTCCCCAGATATTCGCCCCTGCTCCGGTTAGGGAATAGGTGTCGGTAGCTTTGTTGTAACTGATGCCTCCTTTCAACGTAGGATTACCAACGTCACAGATGCCTTCGAAAATACCCGTCTCGACGGCACTTATTAAAAATAAGGGAAAGGCTATAAGAAGCACTCCTTTTATAAATGAACTCGTTTTCATATAATTTTAAAATTTAATTGAACAAATTAATCTTTTCACTGTTTTTATTGCTCAGGCCACCCATAATTTTGTTTGTAAAGCCTCTTACTGAAGCTGATTTGCTGATATGGGATCGGAAAATATTCATCCCTGTTTTTAGTGAACCGGGCTTCTTTCAGGTATTCCCGTCTTAACTGTTCTGCCTGAAAATACTCATTCATTGTCTCAGCCGCAATCCCCCAGCGTACTAAATCAAAGCCACGGCTTGATTCCATAGCCAATTCCAAACGGCGTTCCAAACGCAAAGCTTTACGGGCGTAATCCTGGTCCCAGGCACAATTTATTCCATCTTCGTACAGGGATATTTTGAAATTTCCGCTCGGCTTACCATCCTCATCAATCAGAAATGAGGTGCTATTCGCAGCGCGTGAACGGATTTGATTGATTACAGGCAATGCGTCCTTATGGCGTCCTAACTCTATCAATGCTTCCGCCTTCAACAATAGCATATCATCATAACGGAGAATATCCCGGTTAAGAGAACTTGTGTAAAAATTTCCCATTTTTCTAAAACAGGGGCAATCATAGATAACGACTTCCTTCATTGATATAAAAGGACCGTATGTGGCGGCATCGCGAAGGAAAGTATGATCTACATTGTATCCGGGCCGGTACTTATATGGCAGCCCCAATATTCCGACGGTATGCAATAACCGGGGGTCAACCGTATTTACATTCACTCCGTGCGCATCCACAATATCTTCTCCTACCTTATTATAGGTATCAAACAAGGGTAAGCCGGTTGCCGGATCCGTTTTATATGCATTCACCAAATTCTGGCTGGGTAAATGCAAGCCGCAGCATCCGTATTCCGACGACATCGGGGCAGCCAAGAAAGCATACATATTAAGATGTCCGTAAGGAGTTGAATCATCATGAGAACTTTGTACCGCAAAAATAGATTCCTGCCCGTTCTCAAACTCCCAGAGAAAGTTTTCCGCAAAATCACCGGAGAGAGAATATCTTGTACTCAAATCATCAATCAACCGTATGGCTTCTTCCAGTTTCTCCTTATTTATGTTAATCACATTATGCTGTTCATCCTGTTCGTATGCCGCATACATCAGCGTTTTCGCGAGATATGCTTTTGCCGAGAATTTATTGGCGCGTCCTACATCCACATTATCTTCGGGAATATTATCTACTGCAAACCTGAAGTCTTCAATAATTTTATCCCATAACTCCATATCCGATAAGTCCCGGTTGGAGATATTTATATACTCTTCAGCCGGAATGGTTTCGTCAACCCATACAATATGCTTAAAAATCCTTTTCAATTCAAACATCTGGTGCGCTCTCAGGAATCGCATTTCCGCCGCGCGTACCGCTTTATCAGGATATACGCTCGCATCAAGGTTATTGATACGGGCAAGGGCATTGTTTGCTCTGGATATTGCAAAATAAATACGAATCCATTTTGCATTGACATCGCCTTCGTTGACACGTAGCGTTAAAGCGGTTTCTACCCTATGCGCCCATGCCATATCCCCTACGCCGCCGCCACCTTTATAGGCATCCCCGCTTCTTAAATCGGAAAAAAGCCAAGTCACAACGTCCCAGTCTGTTTCAACAAGGGTATAGGCGGCGATTACCATCTTTTCGACCGTTTCCGGAGTAGTCAATTGCTCATCGCTTAGTGCCCCCTTGGGGGTTACATCCAGGAAATCGCTACAGGATGACATCAAAAACACGATTGCTCCGCAAAAAATGATATACTTTAAATTATTCATAATAATACGTTTTTAGAATGATACATTTATACCGAATGTCACAGAATAAGGAATCGGGTAGGACGTTGTCGGCGTCTCCGGATCGACTCCCGTGAAAGCGTTGTCTCCCCAGGTTTTCTTGATTTTAATCAGGTTATCTCCGGAAATATAAAGACGGGTATTCTTCATTTTTAATTTCGTTTGCAGGGATTTCGGCAAAGTGTAACCGAACTCTATATTACGCAATTTCAGATATGAACTGCTTTCCAGATAATAGGTAGACGACTGCCCTTCATTATTTGCATTTGTTGCAGATAACATCGGTATCGTTGAGCCCGTATTGAGAGGCGTCCATGCATCCAACGTCCTTTTCCCGTTATTTTCTCCCGAAAAGGCGACTCCGAAGAAATCCGTATATTGTTTAGTCCCGCTTACATCGACGACTCCACCCCATACGCCATTCCAAAACATACTGAAATCCATTTGTTTATAAGATAAATTTGCATTAAGGCCATAAACAAAATCCGGGTCTTGCAGGCCGATCCATGTTCTGTCGGCGAGGGTTATCTGCCCGTCACCGTTTAAATCTTTGAATCGAATACGGCCTATACCTTTCCCTGTTTGCGCGGCATGTGCGTCAACCTCCGCCTGTGTTTGAAAGAGACCATCGGTAACATGCCCGTAAAACGAATACCGGGAGTGGCCTAAAATTATATCATCCACTCCGTTGCCGGGGTATGAATCCCATACTTCGGGAGGCAGATGTGTGATTTTACTTCTATATGCTCCGATATTTCCCGTTACGCCAAACCTGAAGTCGCCAATCCGGTCATTGTAGCTTAGCAAAAACTCGAAACCCGTGTTCTTCATGGTCGCACCGTTGACATACATATTTCCCCCTTCCCCTAAAGCTCCTATATAAGGAGGGCTTACCAATATATCTTTCGTGTTTTTTATAAAATAGTCAAACGATCCGACCAGTTTGTTGCCGACGAGAGCAAAATCGACTCCCATATTATTCTGAGTAGCTGTTTCCCACCGCAAATTAGGGTTAGCTTGTTGCGTTCTGATATAACCCGACGGAAGTGTTCCCGTATCGGCTCCGGTAATATCGTACGCTGTACCCGAATAGGCGGAAGAGGCAATCCAATCGGATGCATACCGGGCTTCATACAGGCCCAGGGATGCAAAATCGGCAATGTCCTGATTTCCGGTCTGTCCCCATCCGTAACGCAGTTTAAAGTCCGTCAGAAAAGGAAACGCTTCCTTGAAAAAGTCTTCTTCACTGGCTCGCCAGCCCAACGAAAATGCAGGGAATGTAGCAAATCGATTATTTGCTCCAAAACGGGAAGAACCGTCGTACCGAAGCGTAGCAGAGACTAAATATTTATTCATGTAGTTGTAGTTTATTTTCCCGAAGTAGGACAATAAAGCATATTCCGTAGCGCTACCGCTATTTATCTGAGCGGTTTCTCCAACATTCAGGTACATATAGTCCGGATTCAGGGAGGCATAATTTTTACGATCCGCTCCTATCCATTCCTGATTATAACACATCATTTCCTGCCCTGCTAATATTTCGAAACGATGATTTTTGTTCAACTCAAAACTGTAGTTCAATGTATTTGTCCACACCCAGTTTCCGTAACGTTCTTCCCTGTGCGTTACAACGGGAGTCAAATCGCTCATATACCCTTCCTGGTATGGCAAAAACATATTTCTATACCAAAAGAACGTATAGTCGATGCCTACCATTGTTTTCAGGTTGAGGTTCTTGATTATCTCAAAGTTAAGGGAAGCATCCCCAAACAGCCTGAAAATATGATTTGCATTGTTCTTGCTTTGCTCTATTCTACGTAAAGGATTCTGCCTGTCTCCCATGCCTCCGACCGGTCCGCCCCATCCAATCCCATCTACCGTATGAATAGGAACAATCGGCTGTATCGCACGTGTATTTGTCAGAATATCACCCGCATTCAGGCGGCTTCGTTTCGTTTTGTTCATGGAAAAATTCTCCGCCAGCGTCAGTCGTCCGTCCAATATCGAATAATCGGAGTTGATACGTGCCGATATTCTGTTGTTATATGTTTCTTTGACAGTACCCCTGTTATCCAAATAATCAAGAGAAAACAAAGAACGTCCTTTCGTTCCTCCCGTAGATACGGTTACATTGTAATTCTGGGCAACGGCTGTCTGCCCCACTTCTTTTACCCAATCCGTATCGGCCGACCTCATGGTATGCTCTGAGTCTATAAATTCAGGAATGATTACCTCATCCAATATCCAGTTTCCATTCGCATCCTGATGATCTCTGAAAGAATAGGTTCCGAAGTTGGGATTTGTTCCATCGTTTCTATGCGCCTGCCATTGAATACGCCCCCGTTCTTCCGTATTCAACCAATCAAGAGACTTAGAATATCCCCGTACCGACAGAGCGGCTCTGGCCGTTACGATCGTCTGTTGCCGGTCGGCCTTCTTTGTTGTAATAATAATAACCCCATTGGCGGCCCGGGATCCGTAAATGCTTGCAGAAGACGCATCTTTCAATACCTGGATAGACTCGATATCCTGCGACGACAATTCATTCATCCCGCTTGTACTTGGCATTCCGTCTATGATATAAAGAGGGCCGCTTCTCGACTTATTTCCCAATGTACTGACTCCGCGGATTAACACCTCGGCAGCACCGTCCGGAGAGCCGTTGGAAGTGATAAAGACTCCGGGAACACGCCCTTGCAGGGTTTGCATGACGTTACTTGAGACTTTATTTTCAATATCCGTCACTTTTACCACAGAAACCGCACCTGTCAAATCCCGTTTCTTCAAGGTGCTATAGCCAACCACTACCACTTCGTCTAATGCCTGCAAATCTTCCTTCAGCGCAACCGTAATGTTTGTCTGGTTCCTTACAGGAATACTTTGCGTGATATACCCGATATAGGATATTTCTATTATTGCATTCTCTTCAACAGACAAAGAAAACTTTCCATCGATATCCGTTATCACTCCGTTTGTAGTTCCCTTTTCAACCGCATTGGCTCCGATAATGGGTTCGCCCCGTTCATCGGTAACTGTTCCGGTGATTTGTTTTTTTGTTTGTTGCAGGAAAGGGGTGCCGGATTTTTCCGGTTGCGGGTCATTGGTCTTATACAATATGATATGCCTGTCGCTTATTGTATAATTGATATCTTCTCCTGTGAATATCTGATTCAATATTTCCAGAACCGTCTTGTCTTCCATATCTATGGAGACTTTACGGGTGGCATTAATCTTTTTGGTATTGTAGGTGAAATAAAATTCACTTTCCTTTTCTATTTTAGACAATACCTCTTGTATAGCCACATCTTTCAAAGACAAGGATAATCTTGTGGTTTGTGAGTAAGCGGTATTCGCTATCGAATGTAATGTACCTAATAAAAGGAAAACAAAGATACATCTCATGATAAATAAACTTTTTTTTATCCATGGCATCTTTTTTTGATACCATGAATTGTTTTTCATAACAGAAATCATAATTTTGTAAATGTTTTGTCAGTAATAAATTTTAAACTCACGAATGCGTTACTTGCAAAATTGGAACCGGGGATGTTAGAGCATCTTCGGTTCATTTTTTTCCTTCTTTTTTCATCCCATAGGCTATCTGTTTATCGTTTGAAAATTTTTATGTTATTCCCTTCCATTTCATAATCTAATTCCCTGGTTTCTTTCAGACGATCAAGGAATTGTATTAACGTTTCATTATACGTCGATTTCGTTGTAAACAAGTCTTCAGACAATTGCCGGTCGGGTATTGAAATCTTCACATTGAACTGCCGCTCCAAGTCTCTGGCTATGCCCGACAACGGCTGGTTCACATACGCGAACTCTCCGAATATCCATGCTTTTACCTCTTCTGTCTTGATTTGACGGGAAAGCGTGATCTTGCCGTTTGCCTCTGAAATGCTGACCTGTTCGTTGGGTTTTAATGTCAGTTTATTCCGTTTGTCCGAAGTAGTTATTCCCACTTTTCCTTCCAATAATGTAATAAAAGACGTTTCTCTCTTATAGGATTTCACATTGAATTTGGTTCCTAATACCTTTATTTCCGACAATGCGGTTTGTACCGTAAACGGATATTTTTCATTACCGAATACTTCAAAATAGCCCTCTCCGTCAAGGTTTACATTCCTGTTTTCGGCAGAAAAATCAGACGGATACTCCAGTTTGCTTCCTGCATTCAGCCAGACAATTGTTCCATCGGGCAAGGAAAGCCGCGCCCGTTGTCCGATCGGGGCTTCAAAACAGGCATATTCCGGTTCAGACAATTTGTTCCCATAATACTGATATAGGGAAAAAAGACCTATCGCCAGCAGGATAACCGCCGCATACCTGACCGCTTGAAGTGCGATCCTACGGATAAATACGTTACGGGCTTTTTGCTTGAAATCCTTGTATTTACGCTGGGCATACACTTTATCTCCTTCTTTTTCCTGCGTCATGACAAGAGATAAAGTATTCAATTTATCTGCAAACTCTTGCTGAAGAGCTTTATCCCCGTCCAATTCTTTCAAGACAAGTTGCTTTTCTTCATCCGATAAAAGATTAAAAAGATAGTTGTCAATTTTTTCTTCCATATTATGAAGTCGGACAAGAATGGGACAACAACCATATACAGAGGGTTAATATTTGTTATTTCTCTCTCATTGCCTATCCGTAGGGTAGAATGGGCATCTTTATCCTTCGGAACAGGAGTTTGCATAGAAGTAGTAACGTATACTCATCGTTTTACTGCTTATCTAGGATAGTTTATGGTTTTGCTTATCACATTTTCCACCGCTCACCTCCGTGAGCGGATCGGCTCACCCTTGTGAGCCGGTTAGCTCACCCGGGTGATCCGACCGGCTCACAAGGGTGAGCGGTGGAAAGTAATGAGACGAATGGATTAGTTATATCGAACGCAGGTCATAAGAAAAAGGACACGTACAAATAGTCCTTCAAATGTTCTCTTAATTTCTTTATTGCCAGTGAGATTTGGTTGTTAACGGTATTCGGGGAAAGCTGGTAGCGGTCGGCTATTTCCTGATGGTTCATTTCTCCAAAGCGACTTAATATAAATATTTCACGGCAACGTTCGGGAAGAGATTGGATGGCTTGGCGGATAAGGGTATTCAATTCTTTTTCATACAAAATGCTTTCGTCGAATTGCTCCATGGAGCGCAACCTGTACTGAAATTCATGCGTTTTGAGATCATGCAGTTGTTGTTGCTTTTCCGCGCTTGTAATCTTATGGCGCAGAAAATCGACACATTTGTTTTTAGCCAACTTAAACAGGTACGAATTTATATACTGAATGACTGCCCATTGGCTTTTTTGTTCCCACAGGTCGAGGAACACATCCTGAACAATATTTTCCGCATCTTCTTCCGACAGGACATATTCTTTAGAAAAACGGACTAATTTGGGATAGTATAACAAATAAAGCCGCTCGAAGTCGTTCGTATTTTCTAAACTGCTTTTTTTCATAAGCAACAAATATCTGATTGATTTTTCAGATAAACAAGTTTTAAACCTGTTTTTTGCTTATTCCGAACGCTTCGATTTTCATTGTTCAATTCTTAATGTCCATATCTGTTTATCGCCCCTGTTTTTCTCATCACCAAGTTCTTCCGGGAGGATAATTTCGGTGCCTTTTTCCGTTACCGACCATGGTAGCGGCGTTGGATAGCCGAGGAGCCGGACTTCGCTGTCCGTTCGAGGGCGTATCGATTCGAGTACGATTTCACCGGCCGGGGCATCGCTGATAAACGCATAAATACGGGCGCCGTCCTTGCTTTGGGTAAAACGGGTATCGCCTTCTTTCCAGATTTCACGCGCCCGTGTATTATAAATGCCTTCTCCATTGACGGCAAGCCATCGTCCGGTTTCTTCGAGTTGCCTTATTGCTTCCGGGTGGAATTGTCCGGTTCCGTCGGGGCCGATGCCGACCATAAAGCTGCCTCCTTTGGAAACGGCGTCGGTCAGGTTGCGGATAATCCATGCGGCGCCTTTATAGTTATCGCCGTCCTTATCATACGAAAAAGAAGACGCCAGCGGATAAATCACCATCCAGGGCATATTGGTATTCTCTCTACTGCCCGGCACAAAACCTTCCGGCGTATAATAATCGCCGTAGTTGCCAATGCCACGGCAACGAATCATGATGTCGGGCTGTAGACGGCGAATCATTTTCACGGTAGCTTTCGTTTCGTCCCATACGTCCGCGCCGAGCCACTGATCGAGGCAAAGCATGTCTATCTTTCCGTAGTTTGTCAATAGTTCGCGCAATTGTTCACGGTGGCGCGTAACCATGCGGCGCGTCTCTTCCGGCGTACGTTCGGGCGTAATTACCATGAGGGGATGGGTGTTATAAGGCCGGAAGTCGGCGTCGTACCAGTCGGGGTGCGAATAGTAGAGGTCTATCTTCAGGCTGCTGTCGCGGGCGGCGTCACAAAGTTCTTTTACGAT
>JAISDJ010000093.1 GCA_031264865.1 Tannerellaceae bacterium
ATCAGGCAAACTGTCTTTGATTCTACGCAGTTCATTAAATGTGATCGTCTTTGTCATGGCTTCAATATTTTGAAGGTTAATACTTATATTAATGAATTATATAATGCCACTAACTTAGTCAATATATACAACAAAAGCAAATAAAAAGAATGAAATTAACATGCTGTACGGCATATAAAACATTGCATTTAACGTAAATAAGCAGTCAGGGGCTCATTAAATATTAAAAGATATGAAACAGTGATAAGAATACCAAAAATTATCCCTGTTTTCTGCTTTCCTGTATATAATGAATAAGGAGGTTTCTCCTTTGCCCCGCTAATTATTTTCTCGCGTACATATATATATAATGTATAGACCAGCCAACCAAAAAATAATCCGGCTAATGCCCCGGGGACAACATCGGATATAAAATGCACCCCCAGGTACACGCGGGTATAAGCCGTTAAGAAAGCCCAGAGGAATATTGCGATCGTAAAAAGACGGTAACGAAACAGCAGCGACATAAACATGGCAAAACCAAAAGCATTGGCTGCATGGCTGGAAATAAACCCGTAATTGCCACCTCTGTAACCAAACACCGTCTTCACCTCTTCCATAAATGCCGGGTGGTGAGTCGGGCGGAAACGTTGAAAATAAGGTTTTATCAGATGAGAGGCAAACTGGTCGCAAAGCGTTATCACCAGAGTTATGGCTACCAGGATAAGTAATGACTCGCGCCAATTCTTCTTATAGAGTAAGATAAAAAGGATGAAGACAGCCAACGGCAACCAGGCCGCTTTGCCGGTATATAGCCACATAAACCGGTCGAGAAAAGGGGAATCACTACCATTCAGCATGAAAAACATGCTCCGCTCATACACTAATAGCTGTTCAAGCATGTATCAGATTATTTCAATATCTTTCCCGGGCAACCAACCTACGTTGCCGTCTTCCAGTTCAATCTCTTTCCAATTGCCTAAGGAACTTTTGATAAACGCCCGGGTCCCTTCGTGCAGAATAAACAAATCCGTACCGCTGGCGTCGGGAGAACTCTTGACCGTTACCGTAGGAGAAAACACAATGCCATACGCATGGTCTGTAATTTCGTCTTTCTGGCTTTTGGCAAAAACATTGGCTACTACCACAACTACCAGGCAAACGATGCCCAGATAGAAACCCACCTTCTTCATCCGTATCCATCTGGAAAAGAAGAACAGCAGCAAACAAAAGATAAGTAAAAGAAAACTGACGATACCGAGCATAGCCCACGAATCGGCGCTTCCCCTGTTTTGAAGCGAATGAATCCATTTAACAAGGAAGAACTCACCCAACGGTTCTATCTTATCTACCGTCTTCTCCCTGGCCATTTGTAAATTAAACCGTATATCCCCATCGCCCGGATCAAGCAATAAGGCTCTTTCATAGTTTAAGATGGCGGGAGCTATCCGGTTTGCTTTGTAGTACGCATTCCCCAGGTTGTAATAAATCTCTGCGGAAGCGCCGTTGCTTTCCAACGTTTCTTCGTATAATTCAATCGCTTTGTTGTAATCTTCCTGCGTATAGGCTGTTTCGGCTTCCTTTATCAGTCCGTCCTGAGCAAAGGCATTCCATACCGTGCATTGAAGGAAGAAAAAAGAAAGGATGCCTGTTATATATGTTCTTGCTTTCATGCCTTTATCTTTTTATTGTATTTTCCATTTTACCAATTGCGTCAACTGTCGATTCATACAGCTTATCCATTGCATCCGAAGCCTGCGAAGGCGCATAACGGGCAAACTCACAACTATTGAGGATATCGATAAATTCACTGATTAACGATTCATTCACTCCATATTTAGTAAGCTCGGCCTCTACATTATCCTTCGTAAGATTTGATTGGGGAATATTCAGCTTATCGCTCAGGTATCCCCATAACGCGCGAAGGACTTCCTCATAAAATTCTTCCTTTCTATTCTCTTTCAATAATTTGCCTGCATTCTTCAAACGGCGCACAGCCATCTTATTTGCCTTTTTGGTACGCACCAAGGCTATATTCGCATTCTCCTTTACCTGCTTCCGGTAAATAATAAAGAAAACAATAAAGAGCAAAGCGGGTACGAGGTAACACATATAATACATGAACGAACCGAAGAACAGGTCATCATTCGAATGAAAATTAATATTATTCACTTTCAGGTAACGAATATCCTGTCCCAGATACCGCACATTCTCCCGGTTACCGAAATTGGAAACGACAGGAGCGTTCCCCTCTCCTCCTTCTCCCTTTTCCACATGAAGTTTGAATGTTTCGGAAGAAAGGGTTTTATAGGTTCCCGTTTTGGTATCGAAATAAGAAAATTGGACGGCCGGTATTTCAAAATCGCCTGCGTAGCGCGGGATGGCCATGTATTCAATCGTCTTTGTACCGCTCACGCCAGACGCCGTGGTACGTGTATTATTCTCTGCCAAATGCGGGTCGTACACCTCAAAATCGTTCGGGAATGTTACTTCCGGGTTCTTTACAAGCCTGATATTTCCCGTACCCGAAATACTGATCTTTACTGTAACAGCTTCGTTTGTCTTTACCTGATTGGAATTAATACTTGCCGCCATTTTATAATCGCCGACTGCATTGGCAAACGAAGCCGGTTTACCGGAAGGCAACGGCTTTACGTCAATTGTCACGGGATTCGTGGCTAATGTCTTATTTACATCCTGATAAGTATCGAAGAAATCGTCGAAGAAGCTCCGGGCGCGTTGTTGCGTACGTATGCGTACTTTTACGTCGAACTTTCCGGCCTCTATCGTTATCCGGCCCGACCGTTGCGGGTACAACACCGTTTGTTTCAGTGTAACAGTATAGTAATTAGACCCGTTATAGTTGTCCTGCGACCACTGTTTCTCCGTCGGGAGTTCTACTTCCTGCGCAAGAAAACCTTCAAATTCGGGAAATTTTACATTAGAGAAATTTACTTGCGTATTCTTTGAATAGAGTTTGAAAGTAACCAGAAAACCTTCCTGTTCATAGACATTCCGCTTAGATACCTGCATGGAAACAAACAAGTCTTTATCGCTTACCCCCGACGTAGGCGCGGAAGCGTTACTCTGTGCAGCGTCATTCGCCTGATCCTGCGGAAGCACCTTTACAACTAACGCATTGGACGTATAATTGGAGTTATTTACTTTAATCGTTGCCGGAGGTATATTGAATGTCCCCTCGCTTTTTGCCAAAAGAACATAAGTATAGGTTACGGTCGTTTCACTCTTACTTTGCCCGTTAACCCAGGTCGAACTATATGCTTTAGACTGCGACGGGCCGAAAAGAACATCAAAATCAGGCATCTCCTGCACCCTCAACTCTTTTCCTTCCGCATTTACCACAAAACTCAGTTGAAACTGCTGCCCCACGACAACAGCATTCGGAGCGGAAGCTTTAAAAACAATCTCGTCTCCTTTTATTTTCAGGGCAATTGTTAAGAGTAAAAAGAATAAGAAAATTAATTTCCTCATTATATTTATATTTAA
>JAISDJ010000098.1 GCA_031264865.1 Tannerellaceae bacterium
ATAAAATTATAAAATTTATGACCAATATAATATCACAAAAACAGGATAACGTAAAACTAAAATGCCTGATTATAGACGATGAAGAATAATGCTATTGAGGGAATTACCGATTCTCTGAAAGATATTGATTCATTTGAAATAGTTGATACCTGTTTGTCGGCAATAGAAGCAATAGATATATTGAAACATAAGGTAATAGACCTTATGTTTCTTGATATTAATATGCCCCGTCTGACAGGGTTAGAATTATTGGAAACTTTGCAAAATCCTCCTTTGACAATCTTAACGACTGCCTATTCAGAATTTGCACTTGAGGGATTCCGGCTAAATGTTGTTGATTATTTGTTAAAGCCATATACTTTTCAACGGTTTCTTCAGGCTACACAAAAGGCTGTTGATTTATATAAATCTCATCTTTTATTAGAAAGAAACGAGATTGATAAAACCGTAGATATGTATATCCGGCAGGGTGATTCTTTTCAAAGGATTAACTGGGAAGATATATTTTTTGTAGAAGCAATGCAAAATTACCTGAAATTACACTTGAAAGAAAAGGTCTTTGTTATTCATCAAACAATGACATCTTTAGAAGAAATATTACCTAAAGACCATTTCTTCAGAATACATAATTCGTATTTGGTGAATGTCTGTCAAATTGAAAAGATTAGCGGTGGACGACTATTTGTCAATGGAAACGAATTGCCTATCTCTAAGCATCGAAAAGACATGTTTCTTAATTCAGTAGTATATAGAAATCTTATGAGTAAATAAACAAAAAGACTGATAAAAAATCAGTCTTTTCCGCTTCGGTATGTCGGAATAACAATCAAAACTTAACGCCAACAGTCAGATAAGCATTTTGATTATTAATTTTACAATCTTTCGCATCACTGATGTTCCTTAACCCTAAATCATAACCTGTGTTTATGCAGAACATACCAAGTTCAAAACCTATTCCTCCTCCGACGCCATAATCGAGGCGGGTTAATTGGTTATTTCCAAATATGCTAATGCTTTCGCCACCTCCTTTTATTTTGCCACCTATCCCGTATGCCACATATGGACCTGCGTTGATTACCAAAACTACAAATGTAGCAGTCGTTAAAGCTAATTTAATTCTGTTCATAACGATAAAATCTTTAATTATTATTCAATGCAAATATCATCTCATCGAGTGACGCAGAAAAAAATATCTGACGGTTGGATAGTTTGTTGTGATAGTTGGGTTTGTAAATTTGCGGAGAAGGAGAGGAAAAATGTATTTAGAAAGCTGGTGATATATGGATTATTGAGTACTTTTACGCCAAGTTAAATATTTGCCGAATATAATTAGAAAGGGATTCAAATGAGACGATATGTTTATGTGTTAATTCTTTGTGTTTGTGTGTTGGGGATAAAGGCGCAGGATATGAAAGCGGTATTTATTGCTATGCCCGACCAGTACATCCCCCAGTTGGAATCGGCATGGAGAAAGGATTTGGTTGATTTGTATAGATCGGGAAAAGAAGCTCGTTTGAAAAATATAATGAATGGTTATTCCCAATTAATGAAGTTGACAAGTGATTATCTGTTATTGCAAACAACGGAACGTAGTGTTGTTGAAATGAAATTGCTTCCTTTAGTGAACAACACCTATATAATTTGTATGGTGACAACGATAAGTGCACCGGTGTCTGATAGCCGTATTGATTTTTATACCACTGAATGGAAACCATTAGCTGTATCGGATTTGATTTCTCCGGTTTCGGCTGATTGGTTTATAAAAGAAGATGTAGATAAGAATAGTGATGCATACAAAGATGCCATGGCGCATTTGGATATGGACTTAGTCAACTATCGATTAAATCCGGATAATCAAACATTGGAAGCTATTTATACGACGCCCTTATATCTCAGTGCAGAGGATAGAACTAACGTAACTCCTTTCCTGAAAGATATTCCCAAAGTATATACGTGGGAGAAATTCCAGTTTAGATAGTTGACTACTCCGTTTCGGAATCGAGTATCAGTTGCCAGTGCCCTACATCCTGCCATTGGTCGAACTTTCGTCCGATTTCTTTCATGTGAGATATTTGTTTGAATCCGAATTTTTCGTGCAAGCGGACGCTGTCTTCGTTTGGGATACTAATGCATGCAATCAATACATGGGTTGCGTCTCTGTCGATGTGTGACAAAAGGTGTTTGAACATTTGTGTGCCGTAGCCTTTGCCTGTTTCGTTTTTGTCTAAGTAAATACTTTCTTCTATAGTGGTTGTGTAGGCGCTGCGATTCTTCCAACGGTGGGTGTAGTAATATCCGATTATCTTTCCTTCTGCTTCTCCTACGTAAAAGGAGTATCCCGATTCTATTACCTCGGCTATACGTTGTCTCATGTCGGATTCGGAAACGGGGATGGTTTCGAATGTTACGGCCGTATGTTCTATGTAATAATTGTAAATATTACAAAGGGCAGGGGCGTCGTCTGTTGTTGCTTTTCTTAACTTCATATTATCTTTAGGGTCATTTATTTTTTTTATGGATACAAATATAGATGTTATATTTTCCTTTCTTTGTCGTCTTACTTATAAAGATGGAAATTGAAGGGTTTAAAATAACGGTGCTTCCGCTTAGAGGGAAATTAATGAATATCTCTTTGAGGCTGCTGGATGAGAAGGCGGATGCTGAAGATGTGGTGCAGGAGGTGTTTCTGAGACTTTGGCATCTGAGGGATAAGTTGGATGGGTACAATAGCGTGGAGGCGTTAGCTGTCATGGTAACGAAGAACCTTGCATTGGATAAGTTGAAAACACGAAAGCCAATGGTAGATGAGTCCGGCTTATGGATGCAGGATTCTGGAGAGAAAAGCCCTGCGGAGTTGCTGGAACAACAAGATGCCGTAGCTTGTATACGCGGACTGATTAAACAACTACCTTCCTTGCAGCAAACCATTATACAGATGAAGGATGTGGAAGGATATGAATTATCGGAGATTGCCGAAATAACGGGAAGCCGGATAGAAGCCGTAAGGACAAACCTTTCGAGGGCGAGAAAAAAAATAAGGGAACAATTTATTGCATTAAATCAATCAGGTATATGAATATAGATGAGTTATTAAATAAATATTTTGAAGGAGAAACCTCGGAAGAGGAAGAACGGCGCCTCCGGGCATTCTTTGCTTCGGATAAAGTGCCACGGCGTTTGGCCGTCTACAAACCGATGTTTGCCTACTTTGATGAAGAAATACGGAAGAGGCGCGGGAAACCGGAGAGGAACAGGCCGGCTATCAGGCGGGGCATCCTTTACGGGATATCGGCGGCGGCCTGCCTGGTGTTGTTGCTTGGTATAAAGCCATTCTTTTTTCCGCCCGATCCTTGTCTCTGTTCCGAAAATTATGTGGTGATAAATGGCCGTTGCTATACGGATATTCAAAAAGTAAAGGAATTTGCCTTCGACGCTTTGCAGGAAGTAGCTACCCCTGCTACGATAGAAGATCAATTAAACGAACTAAGTACGATATTTAGTGATGACGATTAAATAGTTTGAAAAATGAAATGGATAAAATACACATTAGCGCTGCTGCTGGCTGTTTATTGCTGGTTTCCGGCGCAGGCCACGGCCGTAGAAGCACAGAAAGACCTGAAGATACAGGAAGTATTCCAGCGTTACGGAAAAAAGAAGAACGTCACGATGGTAGAACTGTCTAACGAGATGATAGAAACGTTCAGCATGGCCCATTACAAAAGTATCACGATAAAAGACGACCGCGAAGCGCTGCGGTTCATCCGCCATTGCCTGGATGAAGACCAGCAGGGGGCGCGTAAGATAAAGGAAGTGACGGATGATGGCGGATTGATTTCGGCCTATTATCAATTGCCGGGAAACAAGGAAGACCTGAACCGCTTCATCCTCTTTAAAGTAAGCAAACGGGGAGTAATAACGCTTGTGTACATTGAAGGCGAGTTGGATAGCGACGA
>JAISDJ010000018.1 GCA_031264865.1 Tannerellaceae bacterium
ATATGTGGTTTGCTGAATGTAAAAGCTTTCGGATTTCCTTCATTGGCAAGTTTGTTTACCACAGGCCCTCCCGGATAGCCTAATCCCATTACTTTGGCGCATTTATCAAAGGCTTCACCGGCGGCGTCATCAATTGTCTGGCCGATCACTTCCATATCATCGTAATTGTTTACTTTGATAATCTGGGAATTTCCGCCGGAAACCAATAGACAAAGAAATGGGAAAGGCGGATGATGGGTATCTTCCGGCTTTTGCTTGATAAAATGTGCTAAAACATGTGCCTGAAGATGATTTACGGATATCATTGGAATTCCTAATGAGGCTGATAACCCTTTAGCAAACGAAGTCCCAACAAGTAGCGAACCCATTAGTCCCGGCCCCCGTGTAAAAGCTACGGCGCTTAATTCGGACTTATCTATATTCGCACGCTTTAGCGCTTCGGCGACTACCGGGATAATATTTTGCTGGTGCGCCCTTGACGCCAGCTCCGGCACAACGCCGCCATACGCTTCATGAACAGCCTGACTTGCAATTACATTTGATAACATAACACAGTCCCGGATTACCGAAGCGGACGTATCGTCGCAGGATGATTCTATACCTAAAATCGTTATACCCATTAATTAGTTAATTATTTGCTTAGTTTTTTTAATGCAAAATAACGAAATCTATAACGATATTGTTGTAATTTTGTGTGTAAAAATAGTGTAAAGAGATTAAAGGGTTAAAATACATAGTTGTAATACTGTTTACTATCTTTTGGATTTTCTATGCTATTCCCGTTATTTTATTAAACATTCCATTCATTCAACGAAAAGTAGCGGACATAGCTGTGACGGAACTATCCAATCGTTTGAATGTGCCTGTTCGCATTGGAAAAGTAGATATCGAATGGTTTAATCGTTTGGTATTGAACGATCTTTATCTGGAAGATGAGGATGGTAATACGTTATTTGAAGCGAATCATGTTACTGCAGGATTTAAACCATTCCCTTTGTTGAAAGGAAAGTTTGTATTTACAACTGTCCGCCTGCTGGGTTTCTCCCTGAATTTGAAGAAAAATACGCTCGATGATAAACTGAACCTTCAATTTGTAATTGATGCTTTTGCAAGCAGAGATACCACTAAGAAATCACCTGCTATTGACTTGCAGTTTAATTCTATTTTGATAAGAAAAGGTAATTTTAAATACGATGTACTAAATGAACCGGCTACTCCGGATAAATTTAATGCTAAACATGTGGACATAAGAGATATTAGCGCCAAAATAACATTGAAAGCTTTTAATGAAGATAGTTTGAACGCTAATATTAAAAAGATGAGTTTTACAGAGGCTTCCGGATTTAATTTGGATAAATTGTCTCTGAATATCGTAGGAAACCGGGATAGCGCTTTTATACAAAATTTTCAGATTAAACTTCCTAAAACCGATTTGAAGATAGATCGCGCCAATATCAATATAGCAAAGGTAACTGATTTGGAAAGCTTTTTGAATAAAGCACCTGTTACGCTTGATATAGCCCCTTCGCATGTTTATTTAAACGAACTTTCCTGTTTCGTCCCGGCATTCGGAAATTTTGTTGATTATGTAGAATTATCCGCCGAAGCATCAGGGTTTATTAATGATATAGACCTGAAACGGTTGACTCTTAAATATATGGAAAAGATGCTTTTTATCGGGAAAATGTCACTGAGAGGCATAACGCATCCGGAAGAAGCCTACCTGCTGGGTGAAGTAAATAAAATGTATATAACGAATGAAGGATTAACCGGCTTGCTGAATAATTTCAGTAAAGACCCTGTTATCTTGCCGGAACCGGTCCACCGCTTGGGGACAATTAATTTTACAGGTGAGATATCAGGTTTTTTCGATAATTTGGTTGCTTATGGTAAATTATCATCGGCTATAGGATCTATTGAAACGGATGTTTTATTCGGTAATAATCTTGATAAAAATATCGCTGCTTATTTGAGCGGAACAATTTCTACTTCCGAATTGCTGATTAGTGAACTTTTTAATGAAGATAATCCTTATGGGGTTGCCCGGTTTAAAATATCTATTGATGCGAAAAGACCAGTTGGAGGATATTTTGCCGGAAATGTAAAAGCGGAGGTCAGTGAGTTTGATTATAAAAATTACCGGTATGAAAATCTTCAGTTATCAGGTAATTTCCAGCGAAACGGTTATGATGGAATGATCAGTATTGACGATCCTAATGGAAGTTTTTATGCAAAGGGTATGTTTCGAACGAAAGGGAAGAATTCTATCTTTAATTTTACGGCAAACCTGACTCATTTTCGCCCCGATAACTTAAATCTTACGGATAAATATGAATCTCCTGAAATTTCGGCTTCCTTAAAAGCTGATTTTACAGGTGATAATATAGATAATGTAGAAGGAAGTGTTACGATTGATAGCCTGATGATTAATACAACTCCCAGTGATTTCTTCTTAAAACAGTTGAGAGTGGAGGCGTCAGGCGCTTCAAATAACAAACGCTTAACAATTTCATCGGACATCGTTAATGGCGAAGTGAAAGGAGTTTATTCTTTTACCACCTTACTACCCAGTTTGTTCAGAACATTGAATGGTTATCTTCCCGCCCTGATTGAAACAACCACTCAAAGGCAGGAGATAAAGGAAAATAATTTCCAGCTCCAATTGTTTTTGGAGAATACGGAAACACTATCGAATACATTGAAATTGCCATTTACAATACTTAGTAAAGGGAGTGTTGTAGGAGAATATAATAATCTGTACAATAAATTCAGAATGGAAATGTTTCTCCCTCAGTTCATGTTCTCAGGTATGATGTTCGAATCGTTTAATTTGAAATGTGAGAATCCTTCCGATTTAGTAGGTCTGCAATTAAAAGTAGCCAATTACAATAAAAAGGGGCTTCGAAATAATTTAAGTTTAAAAGCAAATGCACAAGACAATAAAATAACGGCTTCTCTTGATTGGACGAATAATAAAGAGCGCCGTTTTGAATCAAGCATAACTACTTCTGCATTCTTTATAAAAGATGAAAATGAAAATGGAAAGAAAAGCTTGCGTACGGAAATAGGCATTGACGAAGGTTCCTTGATTATTAACGATAGTATCTGGCACGTGGAACAAGCTGGTATTACTGCAATAGATAACAGGATAGATATAAGTAATTTCTATATTTCGCACAATACGCAATATATACGTTTGGACGGAACAATATCTAAAAATCCTCTGGATGTAATTGTTCTTGACTTGAATGATATAGAATTGAGTTATATTTTTGATATTATTAATAATCCAGTACTTCAATTTGGCGGTTTAGCTACCGGTATATTTAATATAAGTGACCTGTATGGAAGACGCATTTTGAAAACAGATAATTTTGAAGTAGAACATTTCTCGTTTAATCAAGTAGATTTAGGATGCTTAAATCTTCACAGCGAATGGGATGATACGAGGCAGGGTATATTAATGTCAGGCAGTATCTACGCAAACGATACAACCTATACCGATGTGAATGGTTATATTTTCCCTGTGGGCGTTAATACAGGGCTTTCTTTACAGTTCGGTGCCAATGGCATTGACGTCGCTTTTTTATATCCTTTTCTGGACAATGTCGCAACAAATGTAAAAGGGCGAGCGTGGGGAAACGTACGTTTGTATGGACCATTTAAAGAACTCAATGTAGAGGGACGTGCTTTTGTAAAAGATGGAAGGATAGGTATTGGTTTCCTTAATACCTACTATACTTTCTCAGATTCTATTATTATGGATACGCGTTCATTGAATATAGGAAATGCCACAGTCTATGACAGATTCGGAAATACAGGGATAGTAAATCTTACCTTACATCATAAACATTTTAAAGAGCTTGATTTTTTGGTTGATATATCAACACGTAATATGTTGGTATATGATGCTACACAAAAACATAATCCTTTGATATATGGAACAGTGTTTGGTAATGGAGAAGCCAGGATAACAGGAAATGAAAAGATCGTTAATTTGGATATAAATATGTCGAATGCTCCTAAAACCTCTGTTTCACTTGATTTTATGAGTAATTCATCCGCCGAAGAGTATAACTTTATTACCTTTGTTAATAAAGATAGCATTTTACATAACAGTCCTGACTCCACGAAAAAAGAACTATTTTATAACCCGTTAGCTCTTACTGACGAAAGCGCTGAAGTACGCATAAAACTGAATTTAGATGTTAACCCCGATGCTGGTATTGAATTAATAATGGACCCTGCTTCCGGAGATAAAATAAAAGGAGGAGGGTCGGGGAGGTTACAAATTGAGTACGGTACTAAAAGTGATTTACGGATGTACGGTACTTTTCATATTCTTCAAGGCGATTATAATTTTAGTTTGCAACAACTCATTCATAAAAACTTTAAAATCAGAGACGGGAGTACGGTTCATTTTAATGGAAATCCTTTTGATGCTACTATAAATATTGATGCAACTTATCATTTAACTGCTAATATCGGTGATTTAGATCAAAGCTTGTTGACGGAAAGTGCACGTACTAACATTCCTGTTAATTGCGTATTGAAATTAGATGGAATGTTACAGAGTCCGGCTATTTCATTTGATATAGAATTACCGGGTTCCAATGAGGATTTGGAAAGGAAAGTGAAAAGTTATGTAAATACCGAAGATATGATGACACGACAAATCGTATATCTTTTGGTTCTGAATAAGTTTTATACGGAAGATATCTATCGTACAGGAGGGCGTACAAATGAGTTTAGCGCTGTTACTTCGGCGGCTATCTCTTCGCAGATATCCAGCATCCTGAGTTCAATAACCGATAAAGTACAAATAGGTACGAATATCCGTGCCAGTCAGGAAAGATTTAATGAAACGGAATTTGAAATGTTATTGTCGAGCCAGCTATTAAATAACCGACTTATCTTAAATGGCAACTTCGGGTATAAGAACAATCCGAATGTAAAAAACGTCTTTGTTGGCGAATTTGATATAGAGTATTTATTGACTCGAACAGGTGAAATACGCCTGAAAGCTTATAATCATGCTAATGACATGTATCGTTACCTCAAACAAAGTTTAACAACTCAGGGAATTGGTATCATGTATAAAAAAGACTTTTCTTCTTTCTCTGAATTATTCAGAAGGAGGCGGCCACTTATCGTTGCACCGGCAGATACTCATTCGTCAGATACGGATGGGAAAACAGGTAGCGAAGATTTCTTTTAACTGTATTTTAGCATGTTCAAGGTCTTGAGGAAAACCAAGTTCTTTTTCCAGTGAAGTAACTCCTTTGTCTGTAAAACCACATGGATTAATCAGAGAAAAGTAAGTCAGATTTGTATTGATATTGAGAGCAAACCCATGCATCGTAACATATCGGCTACATTTAACGCCGATAGCACATATCTTTCGGGCCTTGCTTGTAGATTCTGCATTGATCCATACGCCGGTAGCTCCTTCCAATCGTTTACCTTCTATTCCGTAGAGAGAAAGAAAACAGATGATGATTTCTTCCAATGTATGGATATATTGTTTTATCCCTATATTCCAATACTCAAGATCGAGTATGGGGTAACCGGTAATTTGTCCGGGGCCGTGATAGGTAATATCTCCACCTCTATTTGTATGGTATAAGGATATACCGCGTTGTAATAATAATTCTTCAGAGATTAATAAGTTCGCTTCTTTACCACTTTTACCGAGCGTCAATACAGGTTCATGTTCGCAAAAGAGCAATCGGTTTTGGCCCTGTTTATTGTTCATTTTGGCATTGAGTAATGTATTAAAGGCGTCGGTTTGTATTTTTAATGCGTTGGTATAGTCGATTCGTCCCAGATCATGATAACTAAAGCTGTCCATATCCCATATCGATTTTCAGTAATTTATCCATTAATGACATAATTTGAAACTGCCTTCTCAACATATAATCGGAAGGCTTGGCCGAATTAAACTTACGCGGATTGGGAAGGGTAGCAGCTATTAATGCGGCTTCTCTCTTAGTCAGTTCGTAAGCATGTTTTTGAAAATGAGCTTCGGCAACAGCTTCTGCTCCATAGATACCATTTCCCATTTCAATGGAGTTGAGGTATACTTCCATAATACGTTCTTTATTCCAGAAAAGTTCGATAAGAACTGTAAAATATACTTCAAATCCTTTACGCACATATGTCTTTCCCGGCCATAGGAAAACGTTTTTGGCTGTTTGTTGAGATATTGTACTGGCGCCGCGTACACGCTTACCGGCTTCTGCTTCGTTGAGCGCTTTTTCTATTTGCTCCAGATCAAATCCATTATGTTCCAAGAAAAGATTATCTTCCGAGGCTACAACAGCTTGTATTAGCGGTTGAGCTATCTTTGAAATAGGTACCCATTTGTGTTGAAGTTGAGTCTTTTTCTTTTCTTTCAGTTGTTCAAATACCCTGATTACCATAAGTGGAGTATAGTAAACAGGAACAAACTTTAAAATAAATACAGCCAGAATACTTGAGAGGAACAGAAACAAAAAAATATTCCTGCACCCGATGAATACCCGTTTAAACAACTTATTCGTCAACATATGTTGACACTTCTTCAACTTCATCAAGTTGAAGAATTAACGGTTTATAAATCTGTTCTTCTTGTGCTTGGCTGGATAAACTGATGTTACAAATAAAAATAATAGCGAATACGAATCGTTTCATTATTTCTTTTTTTCTTTATTATTGATGATGCAAGAGCCAAAGATAGTAACTTTTTGTTTATTTTGTCTCACGAATCTCAATACATACTATTTAATAATCAATTTTCTTCTATAACCGAAATTCGACTTCGAATTACAAATCTGATGAGTTGAGGATTGTCTCTGCCATTTTGTTATTATGTCATTCTGTTATTTTACCTTCTTTATATTTTGTTTATTTGTACCCTTTGTCTGAGCTTGCTTCTAAAAACGCGCTTCAT
>JAISDJ010000194.1 GCA_031264865.1 Tannerellaceae bacterium
TCAGGTGGCTATTGCACCGGGGTTCCACCTCTTCCCATTCCGAACAGAGAAGTTAAGCCCGGTTACGCCGATGGTACTGCAAAACATGTGGAAGAGTAGGTAGCTGCCAACTTATCTAATTCTTAAAAGCCGTTCAGGGTTAATCCCCCGGACGGCTTTTCTTATTTATGAAGTTTGGTATCCTATATGCTATTCCGGTATTTTTATATTTATAAAAAAATACATAGATTTGCAGTGAGTTGTTCAAAGGAATTTGTAATTAAACCTACTACATGCATAATGAAAAAGATATTACTACTATTATTTTGTTTACTGCCGATAACTTCAATAGTTGCTCAGTCTGAAAATTATAAGATCGTAAATGATATTGCTTACAGGCATATAAATGATTCATATGCCGCAGAAAGATGTAAAGTAGATATTTATTATCCGGAAGATGTAAAAGATTTTCCAACGGTTGTATGGTTTCACGGCGGAGGATTGTCTGGTGGAGAAAAGTTTATCCCCGAACAATTAAAACAGTCTGGTCTGGCCGTTGTTGCAGTAAACTATCGGTTACTACCGAAAGCTCAACTGACCGATTGTATCGATGACGCCGCCGCAGCGGTTGCCTGGACATTTAATGAAATAGGAAAATACGGAGGAAATCCTCAAAAGATATTCGTAGCAGGACATTCTGCTGGGGGTTATCTGGCATCTATGATAGGATTGGATAAAAGATGGCTGGATAAATATGGTATAGATGCAAATTTGATTGCCGGTTTGATTCCTTTTAGCGGTCAGGCTATCACTCATTATGCCTACCGGCAGTCTAAAGGGATGAAAGATACGCAGCCCGAAATAGATGAGTTTGCTCCACTTTATTATGTGCGTGCAGATGCTCCTCCATTGATTATTGTTTCGGGAGACAGGGAAATGGAAATGCTTGGACGCTATGAAGAAAATGCCTATTTCTGGCGCATGATGAAAGTAGTCGGACATAAAGACGTTTATCTGTACGAACTTGATGGCTACGACCATGGAGCTATGGCCGCTCCGGCTTTTCATATACTAAAGAATCATATAAGAGATATCCTGAAAAAGAAAAAAGATTAATATACCTCTTTCGCTATCTGACAGACACTATCTACGGCCATAAATGTGTAAAAATGCAAACTTGGTACATTGTGTGAAATCAAATCCCTGCATTGTTCTTTACACCATTCAATACCTACGGATTTGGCGTCGTCATCTGTTTGGCATTTACGAAGTTCGGTGGCTAAAGATTCCGGTATATCAGATCGGAATACTTTGGGAAGAACCGTTAATTGATTCCTAAATACGATCGGTTTGATTCCTGGTATGATAGGTACCGTAATTCCCTCTTTACGACAACGATCTGCAAATGCATAATATTTTTCATTATCGAAAAACATCTGGGTAACCAGATAATCTGCACCATTCTCTACTTTCATTTTGGCATAATAGATATCCGATTCCATATTAGGAGCCTCTTCGTGCTTTTCCGGATAACAGGCCATCCCGTAAGAAAAAGGAGTTTCGTTTGCTTCGAATATAGAACCGTCTACAGCCACGCCTTTATTAAAGTTGTTTACTTGTTCCTGTAAGTCTGTAGCATAATTATGATATTGGCTTTTATCCGTATTGGAATCAAGTGTCTTTATATCTCCCCGTAATAAAAGTAAATCATAAACTCCCAGAAAATTCAAATCAATTAAGGCATATTCTGTCTCATCCTTCGTAAATCCTTTACATATAATGTGTGGAACAGCTGTGATTCCATATTTATTTTGGATGGCTGAAGCAATTGCAACAGAGCCCGGGCGCTTACGGATATTTACCCGTTGAAAACCACCATCCGGTAATGTTTTGTATATAAACTCGCTGTGATGTGAAGTTATATTAATATATTTAGGATCGAATTCCCGGAGCTTATCAATCACATGATATACTTTATGGATACTGTTTCCCTTTAAGGGGGGAAGTATTTCAAAAGAAAAAGCCGTTTTTCCGCTATTATTCAACTGTTCAATTACACGCATGCCGATTGTTTTTATACCTCAACGATTTGATTGGCAGTGATTGAAAAAATCTGTACATAGTTTTGTTTTGTTTTGTACATTCTTTCTTGTAAGCTTTCATTATCTCTGTCTAATAATCTTTTAGCCGAACCGTCTTTCCAGCGATTTTCCACCCATTCGATATCCGTACAAGGAGAATGGTCAATATGGCATAAAAGCTTTTTGTCTTGATAATTCGCTACTATGGTAGTTCTTGGGAGTTTCGTTTCTTGCAACAGACCGGTTACTTTAACTTTTTTATGATCCCATTGCGTTTTGGCGAACGGTTCGTCGGTAGCAGGTAATACACAAATGATTTCGCTGTCCGAAAGCTGTAGTTTCATTTTCATCCCTTCGATAGGGCAAACATGAATAATTTCTCCTTCAAGGGTTGTTTCTTTTCCTATCTCCGGTTCGAGATAATGTACGTACTTATCCGTTTGTTTCTTATTACAAGCAAAAAACAGGATACAACCTACGGTTGATGCTTTTAAGAAAATACGACGTTTCATCTTCGATAAGCTTAAATTTCAAGGCAAATGTAGTAATTATCCTTTGGAATAGATTATTTTTGTGAGTCTAATTTAATAAATTGAATTTTATGGATGTTATCAATTGGTCTGAACTTTCGTTCGGATATATGAAGACCGATTACAATGTAAGATGCTATTATCGTGATGGCAAATGGGGAGAATTAGAAGTAAGTTCTTCGGAGCTTCTTACAATTCATATGGCCGCTACCTGCCTTCATTACGGACAAGAGGCATTTGAAGGACTGAAGGCTTTTCGTGGAAAAGACGGACAGGTACGTGTATTTCGCATGGATGAAAATGGAAAACGATTACAAGCCTCGAGCCGGGGAATCGTTATGGCCGAATTGCCGGTAGACAGGTTTGAAGAAGCTGTACGTAAAGTAGTGAAATTAAACGAACGTTTTGTTCCCCCTTACGGAAGCGGAGCATCTCTATATATTCGTCCGTTATTGATTGGATTAGGAGCACAGGTGGGGGTGGCTCCGGCTCCCGAATATATGTTTTTGGTATTTGTTACTCCAGTAGGCCCCTATTTCAAAAGCGGATTTAAACCGGCGCCTGTTTGTATTATGCGCGGTTATGATCGTGCTGCTCCACAAGGAACCGGAACAATAAAGGTAGGAGGTAATTATGCAGCCAGTCTGGCTGCCGGAAGAAAAGCACAGGAAAAGGGATATGCCGCCGTGTTGTATCTTGATCCGAAAGAAAAAAAGTATCTTGACGAATGTGGGCCGGCCAATTTTTTTGGAATAAAAGGAAATAGCTATATAACCCCTGCCTCCAATTCCATACTACCCTCCATAACAAATAAAAGCCTGCAACAATTGGCTGAAGACATGGGATTGAACGTAGAACGCCGCCCGATTGAGGTAGAAGAACTGGCTACGCTGGAAGAAGCCGCCGAATGTGGAACAGCCGCCGTTATCACTCCTATCTCTCAAATTGATGATTTAGACGAGAACAAATCGTATATTTTCTCAAAAGACGGAAAACCAGGCCCAACCTGCGAAAAATTATACAACAAACTAAAATCGATCCAATGCGGAGACGAACCCGATCCTTACGGTTGGGTCACGATTTTGAAATAATACGTCTTTATCTTTATATAGATAAAAAAGGAAGGATCAGCAAACGGTTCTTCCTTTTTTGATATATCATATGGGTCTTCTCAAAAGAGTAAAATCATTAAAATGCAACATCGGATTTGCAAAATAATTATTAATACTGCTATCTCTGTATTGCAAATGATGGTTTTTTGTTATTTTTGCAAAAGAAAATCGGTGAAATGTCATGGAATCATTCTATAGAATACATAACTATTTACTTGAACATACATATTCTCCCGTCAGAAGACTGTTGATGGATGAAATTGACTGGAATGACCGTCTTATTGGGATAAAGGGTTCAAGAGGGGTGGGGAAGACAACTTTCTTATTAGAATATGCCCGTGAGTTTTTTGGCAAGGATAATAGAGCATGTTTATATATCAATTTGAATCATTTTTATTTTACCGAGTGTAGTATAATTGATTTTGCTGCCGAGTTTAGAGCAAAAGGAGGAAAAGTACTGTTAATAGATCAAGTATTTAAGTATCCCGAATGGTCGCACGAACTGCGTTATTGTTACGATCATTTTCCTGATTTGAAAATTGTTTTTTCCGGTTCATCGGTTATGCGTCTGAAAGAAGAAAATCCTGATTTATCCGGGCGTGTCGTATCATACAATTTACGTGGGTTTTCATTTCGTGAGTTTTTGAACTTAGTAACTAATACATCATTTCCGGTTTATTCGCTTGAAGAGCTTTTAGCCGATCATAAAATGATCGCTGAATCGATTTGTTCAAAAGTAAAGCCAATGGCTTTTTTTCAGGACTACCTGCATCATGGTTATTACCCTTTTTTCTTGGAAAAAAGAAATTTTTCGGAGAATTTACTGAAAACTATGAATATGATGCTTGAAGTGGATGTGTTATATATTAAACAAATAGAACAAAGTTACCTGCCGAAGTTAAGGAAATTACTCTATTTGTTAGCCATTAATGCACCTTGTGCTCCAAATGTCAGCCAATTAAGTAAGGATATAGAAACGAGCCGGGCTACGGTGATGAACTATATTAAATATCTTACAGATGCACGGCTGACTAACATGCTTTATAATGAGGGAGAAACTTTCCCCAAAAAACCTGCAAAAGTGTATATGCATAATACGAACCTGATGTTTCCTATTCGTCCGTCGGATGTGAATCTTCAGGCCATTCGCGAGACCTTTTTTTATAATCTGTTACATAAAGGACATAAACTGAATACGGGCGTTAAAAACGCTCATTTTATGATTGATGGAATACATAACTTTAGAATTGAAGAATCACTTCGTGTACGGAATAATTCGGATATGTATTATGCTATAGAGAAGGCTGAAGTAGGAGAGGGTAACCTGATCCCGCTATGGCTGTTTGGTTTTTTGTATTAAAGATTAGTGTTACTTAATATTTATTTTAGAAATGACGAAACAAAAGAAGTTTTTAACGTGTGATGGTAATCAAGCCGCTGCGCATATTTCGTATATGTTTAGTGAAGTGGCAGCTATTTATCCTATCACACCTTCGTCTACAATGGCGGAATATGTAGACGAGTGGGCGGCAGCCGGACGTAAAAACATTTTCGGTGAAAAGGTTTTAGTTCAGGAAATGCAATCGGAAGGAGGAGCCGCCGGAGCGGTTCACGGTTCTTTACAGGCAGGCGCTTTGACATCAACCTATACGGCTTCGCAAGGGTTGTTGCTGATGATTCCCAATATGTACAAGATTGCCGGCGAATTGTTACCTTGTGTATTCCATGTGTCTGCCCGTACAATTGCGTCGCATGCACTGTCTATTTTCGGCGACCATCAGGATGTGATGGCTTGTCGGCAGACCGGGTTCGCCATGCTCGCCGAAGGTTCGGTGCAAGAAGTGATGGATTTATCGGCCGTGGCTCATTTAGCAACGATTAGATCTCGCGTGCCGTTTGTAAACTTCTTCGATGGTTTCCGTACATCCCATGAAATACAGAAAATCGAAGCGTTGGCGAATGACGACGTGGCGCACCTGATCGACCAAAAAGCATTGGCCGAGTTCCGTTCCCGTTCCTTAAACCCGGAAAATCCGGTAGCGCGTGGTATGGCTGAAAACCCGGATGCTTTCTTCCAGCACAGAGAAGCGTCGAATAAATTCTATGAAGCCGTTCCCGAGGTAGTAGAAGAATATATGAAAGAGATTTCGGCTATTACCGGACGTCGCTATGGATTGTTCGATTATTACGGAGCAGCAGATGCCGATCGTGTAATTATAGCAATGGGTTCTGTAACCGAAGCCATTCGCGAAACGATTGACTACCTGACGGCTAAAGGTGAAAAAGTAGGGCTGTTGGCCGTTCACCTCTATCGTCCGTTCTCAGCCAAACATTTCCTGGCCGCCATGCCCAAATCGGCCAAACGTATCGCCGTTTTAGATCGGACAAAAGAACCGGGAGCAAATGGAGAGCCGTTATATATGGATGTAAAAGACGTTTATTATGGCACGGAACATGCTCCGCTTATAGTGGGTGGCCGTTACGGTTTGTCTTCTAAAGATACAACGCCGGCTCAGATTCTGGCTGTATATGAAAACCTGTCCTTGCCTCTGCCGAAAAACGGATTTACCATAGGCATTGTAGATGATGTAACTTATACATCCCTCCCACAGAATGAAGAAATCGCTATGGGCGGAGAAGGTATGTTCGAAGCTAAGTTCTATGGATTGGGCGCAGACGGTACGGTGGGCGCGAATAAGAACTCGATTAAAATTATTGGCGATAATACAAGCAAATACTGTCAGGCTTATTTCTCTTACGATTCAAAGAAATCAGGAGGTTTTACTTGTTCTCACCTTCGTTTTGGCGACGAACCAATCCGTTCTACCTATCTGGTAAATACGCCAAACTTTGTGGCTTGCCATGTGCAGGCTTATTTACGTATGTACGATGTAACCCGCGGACTTCGGGAAAACGGTACATTCCTGCTGAATACGATCTGGAATGAAGAAGAATTGGAAAAACATCTGCCCAATAAGATCAAGCGCTATTTTGCGAAGAAGCATATTACCGTATATTATATCAATGCCACCAAGATAGCGGAAGAAATCGGTTTAGGCAACCGGACGAATACCATTCTGCAATCGGCCTTTTTCCAGATTACGAAAGTAATCCCCGCGGAGTTGGCAATCGAACAGATGAAGAAGTTCATCGTTAAATCGTATGGCAATAAGGGAGAGCAGATTGTCAATATGAACTATGCCGCCGTAGACCAGGGCGGCGCATACAAACAACTGACCGTAAAACCCGAATGGGCTACGCTTTCCGACGACGAAAAGGATAAAAAAGAACAACCGGCCTTCATTAAAAACGTAGTGAATGTAATCAACGCCCAGGACGGCGATTTACTTCCGGTATCAACCTTCGTAGGCATCGAAGACGGAACCTGGCAACAGGGAACCGCCAAATACGAAAAGCGCGGCGTAGCGACACACGTACCGGCCTGGACGTCCGGCAACTGTATCCAGTGCAATAAGTGCGCATACGTCTGCCCTCATGCTTCTATCCGCCCCTTTATGCTGGATGAAGCCGAACAGGCAAAAGCTCCCTTCGATAATACATTGAAAGCAATCGGTAAACAGTTTGACGGAATGAAGTTCCGCATACAGGTATCTGTATTAGACTGTTTGGGTTGCGGCAACTGCGCCGATATTTGCCCGGGTAACAAACAAGGCAAAGCACTTGAAATGGTTCCCTTGGAAAGCCAGTTACCCGAAGCTCCCAATTGGGAATACTGCGCCGGCGAAGTAAAGAGCAAACAACACCTGGTGAATGTAGACGCCAATGTGAAAAACTCTCAGTTTGCAACGCCACTGTTTGAGTTCTCGGGCGCCTGCTCCGGTTGCGGTGAAACGCCTTATGTAAAACTGCTTACCCAGTTGTTCGGCGAACGTCAGATGATTGCCAATGCCACAGG